>JAQBZS010000041.1 GCA_027622115.1 Planctomycetota bacterium
CCTCGCTGGAACAACCCGCCGCAAAACAACAACCTGCAGCCGAATCCTCCCGGACCATTCGCGCCGTCGCCGACATCGGTGCTCGGCGGTCGACGCCAACGCAACGCGATGCGGACACTGGGCTTCAATCTGAACGGGGCTCCGTCGCCGATCTACAATCCCTTGAGTGCCACGGAAACCTTTCCAGCGGAAACTGTTCGCGGTTTCTATTTTCCGCATGACGGAATGGGCTATCAGAGCACGTGGCGAGTCGAAGACGACTTCGCGTACGACGGATTTGCCTTTACGACAAACCGTTTCGGCTTCAGCGATTTCTTCGATTCGATCGAACATGGTGTGACCGGGACGCTGTTTGACGGGAATGATTATGCGTGGGATGTCGGTCGCCAGGGTGGTGGACCAACCGTGAATTCGCTGACCAGTGGAGACATCTACGGTATTGATGCCGAAGCCGGCGACGTCCAAATCGCGCCGGACATCTACGAGAATCGAAACAGTTTCCTCAACAACGACTCGTTCGTCGCGGCGTCCGACCTCAATGACTCGACCATTGATATCGGTGGCGTGCCCACGCGAGTGCTGAATACACCGACGACCTTTGCCAACCTGACGATCGATGTCGCCGGTGATTCGGACTACTACACCTTCACGGCACCAGCCGATGGTCCGTTGAACCTGCAAACTCAAACGGACAACACCGGCACACTGGAAGTGTTCGTCTACGAGGTCTTTCCGGACCGCTTGATTGAAGAAGTCGCGACGCGGCTGATTCCCGGCACGGACACTCCGGTTCCCTTGGTGGTGAATCTGAGTTCGCTGGTGACCTACACCAACTTGAACGGCGCATTGCCGATCTTGACCGCCGGGCGGCAATACTTCGTACGCATCGAAGGCACGGGTTCGTTTGGCACGCAACGCGACTACTCGATGGCCATCAATCTGCCACTGGCTCCATTCACCGGCGGCTCGGGCGGATCATCGGCCCCATCGTTCGCGAGCGACGCGGATACGGAAGTGGAAGTCACGAATCTGGATACACCGGACTTCACTCCCGGCGACGGATACATCGCCGATGAATTTGGTCGACAGACCTTGCGAGCCGCAGTGGATGAAGCGAACGCCAACGGCGACGCCGACACATTCACGCTGGTGAGCGGCACCTACACGTTGACGCGTCAAGGACGCAACGAAGACCTCAACGGTCTCGGCGACTTGGATGTTCGCGAAGATTTGACGATTACGGGTGCGGGCGTCGGCGTGACGTTTATCGATGCGGACTTGATTGACCGCGTGTTCCATGTGCATCCCGGTGTTTCGTTAACGCTCAATGACATGACGTTGAGAGGCGGCGATGCGGATCGCGGTGGAGCCATTCTCAACGAAGGGAGTCTGGTTCTGAACAATGTCCAGATCACCGGCAACACGGTTACGAGCGAAGGCGGCGGAATCTACAACGCCGGACCGACGAACGTGCAATTGGCCACCGCGCTCAACGCATTTCGCACAACCACGTCGCTCACGCTGCGTGACGGACTGCCGCTGTCGTACACGACCGGTCAATTCACGATTCGCATTGATGCGGAAGAGATGTTGGTGACGGCGGTTTCCGGCAACACATTGACGGTGGTTCGAGAATACAACGGCACGTCGCTGGCCTCGCACGTGGCCAACGCCAAAGTCCAAGTTCTATCGAGTGGCAGATTGACCGGCACGAACGTGGAACTGACCGGCAACGAAGCGCTTCGCGGCGGTGCCATCGCCAATCACGGCGATCTTCGTTTGGTGGATACCGTAATTCGCGGCAACCGCGCCACCACGTCCGGCGGCGGCATCCTGACCAGCGGCACGCATTCGGATCGGCTCACCGTCGCCCTGCCCACGATCACCACCGCGATCACGTCCATCGATGTCGAGAACGGTTTGGCGTTCAACAGCCGGCTCTTGCCGTTCAATATCCGCATCGGTACGGAAGAATTGACGGTCTCGGCGATCTCCGGAAATACGCTCACCGTGCGACGCGCCGTCAACAGCACGACAGCTGCGACGCATGTGATTGGGGCCAAAGTGCTGGCTCCCGATACTTCGTCCAGCGTGTTGGAAAACGTGGTGGTGGCGAACAACGTTTCGCTGTCCGGCGGTGGCATCACCAACCGCGGCGAGATGACGATCATTGCCGGCACTTTGATCGACAACGAAGCCCACATTCGCGGCGGTGCGATCTTCAACGAACAAGGCGCGTTGTCCACGTTGAATCAAAGCGTGACCGCCGTGACAACGAGTTTGGCCGTCGAGAACGGTGGTTCATTCACCAATCCGACCCCATTCGTGATTCAAGTCGAATCCGAGCAGATGATCGTGAATACGGTTGTCGGCAACGTCCTGACGGTCCAACGCGGAGCCAACGGCACCAAGGCCACGCAACATTCCGCCCGCGCGGCGGTCCGACAACTCGACAGCGGCGTGCTGCAAGTCACCGACTCGTACATTGGCAAAATCGGCACCAAGGTCTCGGCCAGCTTTGACAACGCCGTCGACCGCTTCAATGTGGACGACGTGAGCCTGTTCACCGATCCCGTGCAGTTCCAAATCTTGATCGGTGACGAGCAAATGGAAGTGCTCAACATCGTTGGCAACGAAATCACCGTGCTACGTGCTCGAAACGGCACCACGGCCACCAGTCACTTCACCGGCGAACCGGTGCATCTGCTGGTGGACCACGGCAACAGCGCTCCCGAAGGCGGCGGCATCGCGAATCGCGGATCCGCCGTGATCCATACGTCGTCATTGAGCTTCAACGAAGGCTTCAATCAGGGTGGCGGACTGTTCAACCAGGGCAGTGCCTGGGTCGACAGCAGCACGCTGGCCAACAACACGGTGGGTGCTCGCGGCGGTGCGGTGTTCAACGAGGGCTTGATCACCGTGTTGAACGCGACGATTTCCGGCAACTCAGCGGCTTCGCGAGGTGCGGGCGTCTACAGCGAAGGCACCGTCACACTGCTCAACTCGACCGTGACGAATAACTCGGCATCCAGCGCCAGTGGTTTGGAAAACGCGTCGAACAATCCGTTCCGGATTGGAAATGTGATTTCCGCCGGCAACATGTTCGTGCTGACTGCCGGCGACGCACCAAGCGACGTCGACGTGTCCGGCACCTTCCAATCGCTGGGCGGCAACCTGATCGGCGACGTGGATACCGCCACGGGATTCATCAGTACGGATCAGCGGGGCACATCGGCCGCGCCGTTGCAGGCGAATTTGGAACCGCTGGGCGGCAACGGTGGCCTGTTGTTGAGTCACGAACCGACGTTGGTCAGTCAAGCCATCGACAACGGCGTCAGCGGCTTAGATTTCATCAGCAACGGAGGCATCAGTTCCGCCACGTCCGCGTCACCGATCGTGATCACGTCTTCGAATCACCGGTTATTCGATGGTGAAATCCTGACCGTCACTCTGCGAAATGCCGCCGGAGCCACAACCCTAACGGGCGAATACATCGCTCGAGTCATCGATCGTCACACGTTCTCGTTGCAGACACCGACGGGTGCTCCCGTCAGCGGCACCGGCTTGAACTTCGCCGGTGGCGGTGTTTGGACCGAGCGGTACGGTCGAGACCAACGAGGATCGCGGCGAGGCGTCAGTGCGGTCAGCGTGATTCCCACGCCGGATGCCGGTGCGATCGAGCGATTCGTGACGTCGCCGCTGCCGTTCTTCACGGTCACGCCCAACCCCACGGCTCCGTCCGAAGTGGTCCGTTTGGACGCCACGGGATCTCGGCACAGCAACGAACCTATCGGGCAGATCGTATCGTACCTGTGGGACTTGGATGCCGACGGCTTGTTCGACGACGAAACCGGTCCCATCGTGCAATTGTCGTTCGATGTGGAAGGCAGCTTTCCCGTCCGATTGAAGGTGATTGACAATTTTGGCGTCGAACGCACCACCGCGACCCAAACGATTCTCGTCGATGCGCCGGATCCGCCAGTCATTCTTAAGCCGTCCGCTCCGGTCATCACCGACCACACGCCGAAAATCATCTGGACCGATGTTGGCGAACACTTCGATCTGGTGGTCAGCGAGATCGATTCCACCGGCGCGATTGTCCGCAGCCAAGTCATCCGTCAGCCGACGTTGGAAGAAAGTTTCTATTCGGTTCCGACCAAGCTCAAAGCTGGCATTTACCGGGCCTGGGTGCGCAGCTTTTCGTCTCGAGGCATTTACAGCGCGTTCAGTTCTCCGTTCGACTTTGAAATCCGCGACATGGTCATCACCGGCCCCGCGACGTCGTTCGATCGGACTCCGGAGATCACTTGGACTGCCATTCCCGGTGCCACCAATTACGAAATTTGGGTTGCGGACATCACGCGTCGCATCAGCCCCGTGAGACGATTCCGCACGATCGCCGGCAACTTAACCAAGTTCGAAGTCCCGATCGGCGATGCACTGCCGGCCGGTCGCTATCGCTTGGAAATGCGAGCCACCGACTTGGAAGACAGGGTCGGCGATTGGTCCAACCTGTTCTTCTTCGATGTCACGGCCCCGGTCATCACGAGCCCCCCGTCACCAACGGCTTCGACCGTGTCGACGGACTTCAATCTGGGAAGCTCGATGCAGGTCTTGATCACGTCGGTCCCGCTGGGTCCGCAGGGCAGCGCGATCACGGTGTTGGTGAAGAAGGAAGACTTAGGCCCGACCGCCGAACCGGTGGTCACGGTTGTCGCCAACCAGATCACCGTCAGCCTGAACGCCAATGCCGGCAACGTCAGCACGGCGCAGGACTTCATCGACGCGTTGAACAACGACAACATCTCCAACAGACTCGTGCGGGCGAATCTGGTCACCGGTTTGGGCAGCACGGATGTGACGGCGACCAGCACTTCCGCAGGTACTTTGTTGTCGCTGGCCGGTGGCTTGGGCAACGGAATTTTCGACGCGACTCCGCTCATCACTTGGACTCCGCTGCCAAACGTGCATCACTACGTCGTGAACGTGGAAACCTTCGCTAACGGGTTCCGCGGCGGCAATATTGTGCATACGGGCAATCTGGTGCTCACGTCGACCTACGAAATTCCGGATCGGCTGGCACCGGGTGATTACTACGTGACGGTCGATGCCGTGGACGTGACCGGCGAAACCAGCAATCGCAGCCCCGGCCATGTGATTCGGGTCGACTTGAATCAAAAAGTCGATACGGGAATTCGCACAACTCTTCCCAGCGGAATCCAAAGCGCCGCGACACAGATCGTGTTGAATGACATCACGAAGTTCACGCAGGCGACACCGTTCCAGATTCAGATCGAAGCCGAATTAATGACGGTGACCAGGATTGATGCCGTGACCAAAACGCTGACGGTCCTGCGCGGCATCAATGGCACCACGGCGGTGTCGCACCGGTTTGGGGAAGGCGTCCGCGAATTGGATGGGAAGACCAGTCCCGTGGGAGCAGAGTTCAATCGTCAGCCGCAATTCAAATACAAACCGCTGTTGGGTGCCGATTCCTACAACATCTGGGTGACGTTGCTGGCTACGGATCTGCGGAGTGGCGTGGGGTGGTCCGGCATCATCCGTGAGCTGGGTAACACGAGCGACCGCTTGGCGGCCAATGCGAATCTGGCGTCGGGCAATTACCGTTGGCAGGTTCGGGCTGTCACCGATGACGGCACGAATGGCCCGTGGAGCGACTATGTCAACTTCACGGTTCCCGTGGTCAAGATCGAGACTCCCGCCCGACTGGGGACAACGTTCACCGTGGCTCGACCGACGTTTGTCTGGAACGCCGTGGGAATCAATGATCTCGACGACTACGAAATCTGGGTCGACAAAGTGTTGCCGAACGGTGCCGGCGTGGACATTCGCCGCATCTACGGAGCCAAGGGCCTGACCGGTCTGCAAACCACGGTGCCGTTCGATCTCCCGAACGGCGAATACACGATCGAAATGCGAACCTTCGAACGAGACAACGTGGACGGCGGCGGCGTGTATCGATCGGAATGGTCACCGACGCATCGGTTCCAGATCAATTCGCAACTGCCCGATTCGCCGGTCTTGATCGGCCCCGTGGGCGTCCAGCCAACTCGCTTGCCAACGTTCACTTGGGTGCCGTCTCCGCAGGCGGTGGCGTACCAAGTCTTCATCAAGAATCTGACAAATGGCCAGATTCCAGTCTTGTCGGCGGTCGTGAATACGAATTCGTTTACCCCGGCCGGTCAATTTACGCCCGGGATTTACCGCTGGTGGGTCCGAGCCTTCGATGTGGGTGGGGCATCGAGCGGTTGGAGCAGCCCGCGTGAATTCACGATCGTTCAAGCTTTGCCGGGCGCGGATGGCGGAACCGACTCGACGGAGCCCACAGACGCAACTCCCGAAGTGTTGGTCGCGGCGTTGGCCAATCCAGCGGCCGTGATCGATGAAAGCGTGTTCTCCATCATCGACGCCGGGCCGGCGCTCAAAACGTCCGATCCGTTCGGCGGTGACAAACACGAGTCCACGCCGTTTGAGTCTTCGTCGTCGCGAGACGGTGAAACCGCTCCGTACCAAATGACGTCTTGGGTGCATGCCGCAGTCTTGGAGCACGAGCCTGTTGTCGATTCTACGGATGATGCGGATGCCGACGTGATTGATTACGTGTTGCAAAACCTCAGCAGCTTGGGTTGGGCAGACCTCGAACCGACCGACACGGCACTGCGTGAATCGGACGACGTGGCGGTCGAATCCGATGCAACACAGTCCGACAAGACCGCGTGGGCGTTGGCTTTGGCACCGCTGGGGCTGGGACGGTTTTGGACCGGAAAACGGCGTAATCGCAAGCAGGATGAAGACGTATAAGTCGAATCGCATGTGGCCGTCGCGCTCCGCGTGACGAGGCTCGATCACACGGACGGTGACGGCTGGAACAACGGATTGAGTGCGTGTGGACCGACATTCGCATGGAATGTTTCTTTTCACCCACACTCGCGAGAATGAGGCGGATTTGGTGGTTTCTCTGCCGGAAACGCCCTCGATAGGATAGCTGAGATCCGCCGAACGTGGCTTCACGAGTCGACGTCGAATTCGAACCGAATTTCGCAAGATTTCGGCTCAACGCTTTCGGCGCTGGCGGGTTTTGTTGCACGGATTGTTGTTTATCAGCTTTATTGACGATCCTTCCTGGTAGGTACAGTCGATGCTGCTCAAATCATGGATTCAGTCGCTGACCAATCCCTTCCTGCGCAAGCAAGTTTCGCGTTTTCGGCGTCGCAAAGACAGCCGAATCAAAAACGCGGGCCGCGTTGCTGCGTCCGAACTCTTGGAGGACCGCTGCTTGTTGGCGACGGGACCGACACTGATCTCGGTAACGCCCAACGGCGGTGCGTTCTTCCAGGACGGTTCGCCGGTTGACGTGCGGAACGAAGCTCCTCGCGAACTGACGGTGAAGTTCACGCCCGGTTCGGATATCGATCCTGCCACGTTCGGCGGCATCGAACTGATCGGTTCCGGGCAGGACGGCCAGTTCGAAGTCGCATGGACGACGTCGGACCTGGGATCGGACGGCGCGGTCGAACTGACGTTTTCCGCAGCGATCGGTGGCCCCAGTGGAAACGGCATTCGAGTCAATTTCACGGCGTCCGATCACTTCGACGCCAGCGGGCCGAACGTCAACACGTTCGGTCGCACGATCACCGTCGACTTGAACACCAACGCCGCGAATCCCACCACCGCACAACAAGTCGTCGATGTGCTCAACACCGATTCGGGCTCGAGCGAATTGCTGAGCGTGCAAATCACCGGCGGTTCCGCGACGGTTCCCGGTGATACCGATCTGTCGGTGGATGCAGTCGGCAAGTCCGTGACGTTGGACAACGCCAACCACGCCTCCGCCACGACCACGTACAACAACGGCACGGATTCCGTCCGAGTCGAATATGTGTCGGCCGCTCCCGGCGAGATCGGCAGCGGCATCACGGTCGAAGTCAGTGCCAGCAATCACGGCAACGCCAGCGGTCCCACTGTGACGTATGACGGTGCGAATCGCACGTTGACCGTCGACCTCAATACCAACGCGCTGAATCCGTCGACCGCTCAGCAGTTGATCAACGCCATCAACAACAACGCACAAATTCAGACCATCATCAATGCGGCCGTCATTTCGGGAGACCCCACGACCGATCTCACCACGGTCGCCAACTTCCAAGATGTCGTGCTGGGCGGCGCTTCGGACGTGGTCATCACTCCGGGATATGTCGGCATCGGCTCGGATTCCAATCTGGTCACCGTCCGCTTCGCGGAAACGCTGTCCGACGACTTATACCGCATGAACTTCTACGGCTTCGGCACTCCCGCCACCGTCACCAGCGATTTCGGCACGTCGAACGCCGTCACGGTCACGCTGACCGCCAAGACCGCCGGTCGTCGTGGCAATCGCGTCGGCGTGTTGCTGAAGAAAGTGGATCTCGGTCCGACCGGCAATCCGACAGTGGTCGTTTCCGGCGAACTGATCACGGTGACGCTCAACACGAATTCGTCGAACCGTAGCGACGGTCAGGACTTTGTGACGGCCATCAACACCAGCACGGCGGCCGCCAAGCTGGTGACCGCGACACTCGGCGGCGACGGCACCACCGATATCACCACGCCCACCGTCAACAACACGTCCTTGCTGCTCGCCGGTGGGTTGGGCAACCAGCCAATCGCCAACACAGTCAGTGCCACGACCAATGGCGAATTGTTCGAGGACGGGTTGAAAGATTCGTCGATCGATTTCGAATTGGATCTGGGTGCCCAAATCCAAGCGGTGGTGCCGACTCCGGTGATTCGCGCCTACGACCTGACCGTGAACGATTACACGCAATTCCAAGAAGCCGACCTGATCACGGTTACGATTCGCGAAAAGACGGTGATCTTGGAAGTGGATACCGACGGCGTGGTGTTCGGCACCAACACGCCGCTTGATCTGTCGACCGCAACTGATAATGACTCCGCCGCCGGATTGCTGGCCGGCGCATTGAGCACGGCGCTGCCGCAATTGGTCGCCACTCCGACCGCGAATTCCATTCGGCTGATTCATACTACGGGTTCGTTTGAAGCGAACGTCTCGTTCAAGCTGAACAATGCGGGAGCCGCGAGCGTGGCGGGTGCGGGGCTAAGTCAAGCCACGCGACAAATCGTCGTCCACTTCAACGATGACGATTTGAAAGACGATGCGACGTCGGCCGAGAAGCTGACCTTCTACCAATTGATTTTCACCAACGACACGGTCCAGAACACGGATGACAACGTCGTCAACCCCACCACTGTCGATTACGACCCGGTGTCCGACACGGCCGTGCTGACCTTTGCGGCGGACTTGCACGCCGTACCCGGTCATTACCGACTCAAAGTCGGTACGGAAGAAAACGTGGTGAATCAGGTGCCGGCGGCGTTGACGCCCGGTACCGATCCCGGTTCGTCCTTCGACGTCGGTGGTTTCTTGCCCGAGGATCTGTCGGTGCTGCCGTTCGCCGGAATCATTGTCACATCCAGCATCGACCCGCAGCCGTACGGCATTCAGTTTCCGGGCGAGATTGAAGAACCGGGGCATCGAGACACGCCCGCCGAACGGCACTACAACACCGGCGAAGATTCGGACGACGGCGTGACCGAGGCCTTCTTCAACTTCCGTACGGATTATGGCAGCGACCCGGCCGGCAACCCGCAATTCAACGCGATTACCGACGAACAAAAAGAACGCGTCCGCGAAATCTTCGACCTCTACAGCTATTACCTCGGGATCAACTTCGTCGAGACCAATAATCTCGGTATGACGATCGTCAACGGTGATCTGCGCGTCCTCGATCCGTTTGCTGCCACCGGTGTCGGCGGCACCTTGGGGATTGCCAGTGGCGGGCTGACGGGCATGGCCATCATGGACAATGCCGAGCCGTGGACCGACGACTTCGGCGACATCGGCGGTACCTCGTTCTTCAACGTCGCGATGCATGAAATCGGCCACTTGCTCGGAATCGGGCATTCCACCGAACTGCCGTCGCTGACCGTCAATCGCGGCAACACCGGCAACTTCTTGACCTTGGGCACGACGCTCGAGCCGGACTTTCCCGGCAATCACGACATCGTTCACGGCCAGTACCTGCATCGCCCGGAAGGCCGCGACATCGACATGTACCGCTTCGAAGTGCCCGCCAATAAAAGCGGGTTATTCACGGCGGAGACCATCGCGGAACGCAAGCTCGACGCCAGCCGCCTGGACACGGTCTTGCGGCTGTACAAGCAAATCGATGCCAACACTTATGAACTGATCTCTCAGAACGACGACTACTTCAGCAGCGATTCGTTCATCTCGATCGATCTGTCGACCGGCGTGTATTTCATCGGCGTCAGTTCGACCGGGAACGAGAGTTACGATCCGAATATCGAAGACACGGGTTTCGGCGGTCGCACCGAAGGTGAATACGATCTGCGATTGCGTTTTCGGCCGGATGTCAGCAACAGCATCGTGGATACGACCGGTGTCGCGTTCGATGGTGATCACGATGGTCAACCCGGCGGCGTGTACAACTTTTGGTTCCAGACCGCGGCTCCTTCGACCGGTCCATCCGCCGGGACACCGCGCACGGTCTTCGTTGACAAGGCAGCCGCTCCCGGCGGAGACGGCACGCTCGCCACGCCATTCAACGAAATCGACAATGCGTTCGATCTGAATCCGCTGAATCCCGGCAACTTGAACGCCGCGCAACCCGGCGACATCGTCCGCATTTTGGGCAACGCCGGTGCCGACGGCGACATCAACTCGCTGAACGACAACCTGGCGTACCAAGTGGGTATCGATCGGCTGACGGGGCAACCGCTCAACGACGGCAGCACGATGGAAGTCCCGCAAGGCGTCACGGTCATGATCGACCAGGGCTCCATCTTCCAGTTGCGCGAAGCCCGCATCGGCGTCGGCAGTTCGACCGCCGTGCTGGATCGCAGTCGAGGTTCGTTGCAGATCCTCGGCACGCCCGACGGCGGCAGCGTTCGTTTCACGTCTTACAACGATCCCAACATCGGCCAAGACACCAACAACGACACGCTGCCCGCCAAGCCCGGTGACTGGGGCGGCATTGTGTTCCGCACGGACTTGGACCGTGCCGATGGTCGCTTCGACTTCGAGCGCCAGGGCATCTTCCTGAACTATTCCGCGTTCGCGGACATCCGCTACGGCGGCGGCAAGATCAACAACATCGTGCTGGCTCCGATTCACCTGATCGAAGCCCAACCGACTCTGCAATTCAACACCATCACGCTCAGTGCGGATGCCGCGATATCCGCGGATCCCAACAGCTTCCGCGAAATCACTTTCAGCGGCACGCGGTATCAGATGCAGGATCCGTTCACGGCGGATTACGACCGCGTCGGACCGGATATCGTCGGCAACACGCTGATTGACAACTCGATCAACGGCCTGTTTATTCGTGTCGACACCTTACCGGGTAACGAATTGGAACGGCTGCGAGTCCCCGCGCGCTTCGACGATCTCGACGTCGTGCATGTCATTTCGCAGACGATCATCATCGACGGTACGGCCGGCGGAGCACTCAGTCAGCACTTTGAAAATGCGGCGCCGATTTCACTGGTGACGCTCAATCCCGTCGCCGCCCCAGCGGGTGCTCTCGGGCTTGCTGCTGGGAACAACCGATACAAGATCGTGTTCGTGGATCGCGAAGGCTTCGAAACCGCTCCGTCCGCAGCGTCCGGATCGATCACGTTGACCGGTGTTTCCGGCAGCGATGCCGTGCGGCTGGGCAACCTGCCCACGGTCAGTGGCGAATTCGTGGCACGACGATTGTTCCGCAGCGTCAACGGCGGAGCCTACACGCTGTTCGCCAACATCAACGGCACAGACACGTCGTATGTCGATGACGGCACGACGATCAGCGTGCGGACCTTGGCGAATCGCTTCAACGTCAAACCGTCAATGGCCGGAACAACGTTGACTGCGGAATTGAATCTCGGTGGGACGGGACTGCCCGGCGGTGCCTATCGGTATCGCGTGACGGCGGTGGATGTGAACGGTTTCGAGACCGAACCTTCGGATCCCGTGGGACCGCGAAACCTCAGCGGGGCTCCCGGCCAAGACGCCATCAACATCACGAATATTCCCAATTCGCCGGCCGGGTTCGTGGCCAAGCGACTGTATCGCAGCTTCAACGGCGGGCAGTATGAATTGGTGGTGGAACTGCTGCCCACGACGGCCACGTATTTTGATGCGGAACCGGTCATCGGCGGCACGCCGATCCAGCGGCAGCGACCTCGGCTGGATGCTCGTCTGCGTTTTGATGCGGGTTTGATCGTCAAATCCGACGGTGCTCGTATTGAAGCGGCCAATGGTTCGCAGTTCATCGCGGAAGGCAATGAGGGCCGACCGATCATCATGACGTCGATCCAGGACGACCGTTACGGCCTGGGCGGCACGTTCGACACCAACTTCAACGGCAACCAATCGACTCCTGCGGCCGGGAACTGGGGCGGCATCTACGTCGGTGCTCTCTCGAAAGCCAGCATCGACAACGCACTGATCACATTTGCCGGCGGCATCACCGCCTTGGGTGGCACTTTCGGCGGCTTCAATCCCATTGAAGTGCATCAAGGTGAATTGCGAGTCGCCAATTCGGTATTCGAAACCAACGCGGACGGCACGGGCGGCCAGGGCCAAGCCGATCGTCAAGGCCGATTGTTCAATTCGGCGGCCACGATCTTTGTTCGAGGTTCGCAGCCGGTGATTTTGAACAACATCTTTCGCGACGGCCAAGGCCCCGTGATCAGCATGAACGCCAACTCGCAGGTCGCGGCGGTGAAGAACGACTACGGTCGCACGGTCGGCAATTTGCGCGGCGACATCATCGACGATTATGGCGACAACCAAGGCCCGCTGATCCGCTTGAATCTGCTGGAAAACAATACCCGCAACGGCATGCACATTCGTGGCGAAGTCTTGACCACGGAAACCGTGTGGGACGACACGGATATCACGCACATCGTCACCGATACGATCTTCGTGCCCGATTTGCACACGTACGGTGGCCTGCGCTTGGAGAGCAGCGGCAACGAAAGCCTGGTCATCAAACTGAGCGGCGGCAATGCCGGGTTCACGGTCACGGGACGTCCCTTGGATATCGATGACCGCATCGGCGGTTCGCTGCAAATTGCCGGCGCCTCCGGCGGCTACCCGGTGGTGTTCACGTCCTTGGCCGACGATACTGTCGGCGCGGGGTTCAACCCCGACGGCTTCCCGCAGAACGATACCAACGGTGACGGCGACTTTGTGCTGGATCCGACCAATGCGACGATCGCACGTCCGGGACCCGGCGATTGGAACGAATTGCTGTTCGATCAATACGCCAATGATCGCAATGTGCGAGTCATCACGGAAATCGAGAATGCTCAGGGGGAATCACCGGGTTCGAACTTCTTCCCCGGCATTGCCGAACACTTGGGCAGCCTGGCTCCGAACGAAAAGTCCGGCGACGAAACACGTCGTTTGGGTTTTGAAGTTCACGGATACATCAACGCCATCGACGACATCGACGTGTATTCGTTCAACGCGGACTCGGGCACGGAAGTCTGGTTCGACATCGATAAGACCGACTTCACGTTGGATTCGGTGGTCGAACTGGTGGACGACGTCGGCAATGTGATTGCTCGATCGGTCAATTCGTTGGCAGAAAACGCGGACGGCCTGTTTACGCTGCCGCGAACCAACACGAATGGCGTGCAGGGGCTGTACAGCAACCCGGCGAAGATCCCGGACAACCATGTCAACACGTTGCAGAAAACTCCATACATTCTGCATCCGGACCGCTACACGATTAACCCCAACGACGCGGGGATGCGAGTCGTCCTGCCGGGGCCGTTGGGCACGACCAACAAGTACTTCGTGCGTGTCCGCAGCAATAACAAGACGAATCTCACGTCAGTCACCGCCGGTGAAACCAGCGGGCGATATCAACTGCAATTGCGTTTGAGCGAACTTGATGAATTCGCCGGTCCCTCGGTGCTGTATTCCGACATCCGCTACGCAACCACGGGCATTCACGTTCGCGGCTTGCCGTTGCATTCACCGTTGTCCGGTGAAGGCAATGAGAGCACTGCGAGCAACGACACCCAAGCCACCGCGATCGATTTCGGCAATCTGCTCAACACGGATCAAGCCACTCTGGCCATTGCCGGCAGCCTGAATATCGGCACGGACGTGGACTTCTTCCGCTTCGATGTTTCGTGGGATCAGGTCCAATCCGGTGACCGGTCGCTTGCGACGATGTTCGACGTGGACTATGCCGACGGTTTGGCTCGCGCCGACACGTACCTGGCGCTGTACGGGCCGCCGGCGCTGACCGTTCCTCCGACTCCACCTCGTCTGCTGTATGTGGCGAGCAATTCCAACGTCGCCGAAGACCGTCCCGGTGCGGGAGAAGGACTCGACGTCGACGACCTGACTCGCGGAACGGTCGGTGCGAAGGATCCCTTCCTGGGCGTGGTATCACTTGTTCCCGGCACGTATTTCGTGGCGATCTCTTCCAACGCACAAGTGCCCGATCAATCGCTGCAGCACTTGCTGCGCACGCCCGCGAATTCCACGGTGCGCTTGGAGCCGATTGATTCGGTGCTCCGCATCGTGGACGACCGCATCTTGTCGTCCAATCCACCCACGTCGGAACCGGCGTTGGTGAATCGCGGCACGGCATTGGAAGGCCGGATTCTGGACGTGAACAGTGCGGTGCCCTTCCATTTGGGCGATGTCGTGCTGTTCGTGGCGGATGATTACTTGATCGATGCGTCGCGAGTCCGCACGGTCGATCCGTTCACTGGGGCGATCGAAACCACGTTGGGTACGTTCGGCAACGAAACCGACGATATCGCCATTCGCCGCAACGGCACGATCCTGACTTACACGGCATTCCAGCGCGATCCAGCGGTTGCGTTTCGTCAAACGGATGCGAACAGCGGAAACTTGTTGCAGTTGAGTCCTTTCGATGCCTCGCCCACGCCGTTGGGCGACGACGGCATCGTCACGTTCCAACTCGACAATTCCGTACCGCCGGCAGTCGTGCAAAGCAATATCTTCAACGGCACTGCGTTTGGTGACGGCATTCAATTCCGCGCGCTCACCGTGGACCGCTTCGGGCGGGGTGACGAGCGGATGTATATGATTGGTGAACGCGGTAACAACAACCAGCCGAACGGTCCGGACTACTACGACAACATTCTGTACGAGGGCAACTTCACGAATGGTGCGGCGGTTGGTGCAATTCCGGATCGCACGGGCGATTTCCGGATCAACGGTGCCGGCACGCAGATCGTGGAACGCGGCCAGGTGGATACGACACTGGACTCGGTTCCCGGCGCGTCGACGTTACTGACTACGGTCGACGCCACGGGCAATCCCACTCAAATCCAAGACGGAAACCTGGTTGCGGTCGATGATGACAACGACCCCTTGACCGCCGCCGTCATCTTCGAAGTGGATTTAGGAATCGAATTCACGGTGAACGCCGGTGGAATTCGTGACGGCGAAGTCTTCACGTTCAATGACGGCACGACGGACTACGATTTCGAATTCGACACCGGCAAGGTCGTGAGCTTTTCGCAGGTCGCCACTGCGGATCTGATCGGCCAGACGGTTGCGATCACGGATGGGCTTGGTCGTACCCGAATCTTCCAGTTCCGGACCACGGGCGGTGTCGGTGCCAACCGACCGGTGACATTCGTCGTGGGCGATACAGCAGCGCAACTGGCGACGGCGTTGACAACGGCAATCAACCTAGCAACCAGCGGCACTTACGACGTGACTGCGGCGCGAGTTGGGGCGCGCGTTTCGATCGAAATGGATACGCCCGCCGGCGATGTCGTCCACAGCTTGCAGG
>JAQBZS010000042.1 GCA_027622115.1 Planctomycetota bacterium
TGATGACCACTGGCTCCACAACCTGCAGATTGCAGCTTCATTACAAGGGTTTCACCACAACACATAGAATAACGGTAGGGTCAGGAACTTTGAACCACCCGACCCCTTCCCCCTCCTGCGAATTCAAAACCCGCTTGAACTGCTTCCCGTGCCCACTTCTGACCGGATTCGTCCTTCTCGCCGAAAACCTCGCGGCGGCAGCGATGCACGTTCTCGCTCAGGTGGTAGAAGTCCAGGCCCAACCGGCAGAAGTGCAGCGATTCGTGCCACCAATCCGTGCCGAAATTGCGTAGCATTCCCAGTTTGCGCAGAAACTTCACCATTATTCATCTTGACAAAACGGCGCGTGCTCCCACTGGCAAACCCCTGTCCCGCACTCGTGCTGGACGTGAAGACGAGAATGAGGCTGACAGTGAGAATCGTACGTGCTATCACCCGCCATCGACCAAACCCGGTCGTCCTCAATTCGAAGATCTACAACGGAGTTCGGTAATGGGTGTCCCTATCTCGCAAATGTGGACCGTGGCGAGCTACGTCATTGGCAAAAAGTTGCGAAGGGTGAAACGATACCCGCTGGTGCTGATGCTCGAACCCTTGTTTCGATGCAACTTGGCGTGTGCCGGTTGCGGCAAGATTCAACACCCCACGGAGATTCTGAAACGCCACCTCACGCCCGCCGAATGTTTCAAGGCCGTCGATGAATGCGGGGCGCCGATCGTCTCGATTCCAGGCGGCGAGCCGCTGTTGCACCCGGAGATCGATCAGATCGTGGAAGGATTGGTCGAACGGAAGAAGTACATCTACTTGTGTACCAACGCCCTGCTGCTCGAAAAGCATCTGCATCGCTTCAAGCCGTCGAAGTACCTGACATTCTCGGTCCACATGGACGGCCCCCAAGCGGAACACGACGAAGCGGTGTGTCGCGAAGGCGTGTACGAAATCGCCGCTCGTGCGATTCGCGTGGCCGTGACGACTGGCTTCCGAGTGACCACGAACACCACCTTGTTCAACACGGCTGATCCGGAACGCATTCGCGGATTCTTCGATGACATGATGGATCTCGGCGTCGAAGGCATGATGGTTTCACCAGGGTATCCCTACGAAAAAGCACCGGACCAAGAACACTTCTTGATTAAGAAACAAACGGTTGGCGTGTTTCAGAAGTTGTTTCGCAGACCAAAGAAACGATGGCGTTTCAATCAGTCACCGCTGTTCATGGAATTCTTGCAAGGTACGTGGAATCTCGAATGCACGCCGTGGGGTAATCCCACGTACAACCTGTTCGGTTGGCAGAAGCCGTGCTACTTGATGCAGGAAGGCTATTGCGACACGTTCGAGGAATTGCTGCGGACGACCCGTTGGGACGAGTACGGTTGCGCGAGCGGCAATCCGAAGTGTCAGGACTGCATGGTCCACAGCGGCTACGAACCGACGGCGGTCTCCGAGACCTTCGGTTCCTTGAAGGGCTTCCTGCGAGTCGCTCGCGTGACGCTGTTCGGTCCGACGCGAGTGCCGTTGAATCAGTCCGACGACGATTCGTCGCCGCAATCACGAATCGACGCGGGTTCCGATGCTTCGCGCAAACCTGCGGCACCTCGACGGTTGGTGACACTTGATCTGCAACATTCGGCGAATACCGTGAAGTGATTTCGCGAGTACGTTCGTCGGTCACGTTCGGTCCGCGAGAAATGCCAACATCTCCTGGCGATTGGGGATCGAGCTTTGTGCTCCACGGCGAGTCACCGACATCGCCGCCGCGGCGGATGCCATGCGAGCGGCATCCAGCAACGAGTGACCGGCGGCCAATTCCACCGCCAAGACTCCGTTGAATACGTCGCCCGCCGCCGTTGAATCAATCGCCTCGACCTCGAACGCAGGAATGTGCTCGGCATTGTTGCGATCAACGATCAACGCCCCGCGATTCCCCATCGTGACGATCACTCCGCCACAGCCGTGCCGCATCAGTTCTCGCGCGGCGACGATGGTGTCCGCGTCCGATTCCACCATGCGATCGACGAGTACTTGGAGTTCGGTTTCGTTCGGTGTCAGCAGATCGACGTTTTTCAAAACGCCCGCCGCAATGAGGTCTCGGCTTGCCGGCGCGGGGTTCAGGATGGTTCGCAAAGCGTGCGACTTTGCGCGGGCCAATCCGGCCGCCACGGTTTCGAGTGGCGATTCGAGGCACGACAAGAACACTCGCGCCGAATCGAACAATCCGTCGTCCAGCGCTGCAATCATTGCGGGCGTCAACAACGCGTTGGCTCCCGAAGCCACGCTGATCACGTTTTCGCCGGCGTGATTCACCATGATCAGCGCGACTCCGCTGGGAACGCCCTCGATCCTGGAAATCAGATCCGTCCGCACATTCGCGCGACTCAAACCGAGCATCGCATTGCGTCCGTGTTCGTCGTCTCCCACGGCGGCGATAAACGCCACGGGACGCTCGTCATTTGCGAGACCCGCAGCCACGGCTTGATTCGCACCCTTGCCGCCCGGAACCGCATAGAACTCGTCACCGAGCACGGTTTCGCCCGGCGCCGGAAGTTTGGCGGAACGCACGACGAGATCCGTGTTGATCGATCCCAACACGATGACTGTCGAATCATTCAAGACGAGGCTCCTGAAAATGCACTCGCGTCACGGAGTCCGGCCGGGGATCCAATTCGTTCCCGCGAGCGGCACACGAGCCATGGCGGCGGCTTCCAAGGTCAATGCCACCAAGTCTTCCGGTTCGAGGTGATGCACGTTCGATTTCCCACACGCGCGAGCCAACGTTGTGACTTCCATCTCCAGCACCCGCAGATAATTCGTCAGCTGTTTGGCACCGACATCGGGAGTCAGTCGCTGTTCGAGAATTGGATCCTGCGTGGTGATGCCGACCGGACAACGCCCCGTATGACAGTGGTGACAAAAGCCCGGCGCGGTTTCGAGCTTCGCGTAATCGTCGGTCGCATCGATCTGTTTCGCATCCTGCGTGTAAGTCGTGTCGTTGCAGCCGAGCGCCACCAGTACGCCTTGTCCGATCGCAACCGCGTCTGCTCCGAGTGCAAGCGCTTTGGCAACATCCGCCCCGGTGCGAATGCCGCCCGAAATGATCAATTGCACTTCTCCGATCATGTTCATGTCGTGCAACGCTTCCACCGCTTGCGGCAACGCGGCCAAAGTGGGGATGCCCGTGTGCTCGATGAAGACTTGTTGCGTCGCCGCAGTGCCTCCCTGCATGCCGTCGATGACGACCACGTCCGCACCCGCTTTCACCGCCAGCTTCACGTCATCTCGCACACGTGTGGCTCCGAGTTTCACGTAGATCGGGATCTGCCAGTCGGTAATCTCGCGGAGTTCGTCGAGCTTGATTTTCAAGTCATCGGGCCCCGTCCAATCGGGATGCCGGCAAGCCGAACGCTGATCAATTCCTTCCGGCAGCGTGCGCATCTTCGCCACTCGCGGGCTGACTTTTTGACCGAGCAACATGCCGCCGCCACCGGGCTTGGCTCCTTGGCCGAGCACCATTTCGATGGCATCCGCTTTACGCAAATCGTCGGGATTGAAGCCGTAACGCGACGGCAGGCACTGATACACCAGGGTCTGCGAGGACTGGCGTTCCTCGGGCGTCATGCCGCCGTCACCGGTGGTCGTGGACGTTCCCATTGCAGTCGCCGCTCGGCCGAGTGACTCCTTCACGTTGGCGGACAACGCCCCGAAACTCATGCCCGCGATCGTGATCGGGATCTTGAGTTCGATCGGTTTCTTGGCGAAGCGCGTGCCGAGCACGGTCTTGGATTCGCACCGTTCGCGGTAGCCTTCCAGCGGATACCGAGATGCCGATGCGGTCAAGAAGACGAGGTCGTCGAAGGACGGCACTCGACGTTTGGCCCCCATGCCGCGAATGTCGTACAGACCGTGCTCGGCGGCTTCGCGGATGTAACGCATCACGTTGCGGTCGATCGACGCGCTCTCTTCTCGATGGATGGGATTTGACAACGGAGTGGTTTCCTTCGCATCACAACTTCGCGATTTGGTGTTTTCTTGCGAGCACTTTCCCCGCCGGCAAGGAAGGGGTCGGTACAAACATTGCGAACCGAATTCTCACCCCGATCGGGTCAACAACAAAGCCCAGATTCGCGCAGCGCACCCTGGGTTGACGACCAAATCAAAGAATGACCCCGTTGGCCCTTCGAGGTGAAGAAGGCCTTCGCCCGCGATCTTAGAACAACGGAAGAACTTTACCGTCGCTGACGGGGAATGGGCGGTTCAGCATGTCACGAATCTCCGCTCGCGGTGAAATCCCGAGTGCCTGGAAGATCGTCGCGTGCAAGTCTTCCGGACCGCAAGCGTGAGACTGCGGATGAGCACCGTTGCTGTCGCTGCTGCCGTAGACTTGGCCGCCTTTGATGCCGCCACCGGCCAACACCACCGAATACGCGTTCGGATAGTGGTCTCGCCCGGCACCGCCATTGATCCGCGGCGTGCGACCGAAGTCGGTCAGAAACACGACCAGCGTGTCGTCCAGCCGACCACGTTCCTCAAGGTCCATCAACAACGCCGACGCGCCGCGGTCGTACACGGGCAACAGTCGATCTTTCAAGCGATTGAAGTTGTCGGAATGCGTGTCCCACATGTCGCCCGCACCGCCGTTGAGGTCGCCCGCAGAACAGATGACTTGGACGATCGGCACGCCCACTTCCGTCAATCGTCGAGCCAACAGCAGGCTTTGCCCACCGATGTGATCGCCGTATCGCTCGCGGTTTTTCGGGTCTTCGCGATCCAGGTCGTAGGCGGTCTTGACGCCCGAGCTGAGCAGGATTCCGCTGGCCATGTCGCGGAAATGATCGAAGCTTTCGAAGTCGGCGGATTGGCCGACACGGCGCTCCAATGTGGTCATGAGTTGATGTCGCTGTGTGAGGCGGGCTTCGTCCAGTCCCGTCTTGAGATTGAGCACTTCGGAACCCAGCGTCCGCGACACTCCGCCGAATTCTTTGCCGGCCGGAGTCCGCATCACGATGGGATCGTATTGGGCACCCAGCCATCCGCCGTATTCACCGGCTTGCAAGGTGCCGTTGTCGACCATGGGATACGGCAACCGCACGGCGCGCGGCACGCCGCTACGGTGCGCGCGAAACTCGGAGACCATGGCGGCCAACGACGGCCAGTCGTCGCGCGTGGGTGCGATATTCCCAGGCCGATTGGCCGGCGGCATGTGGCCGGTCATGTTCCAGTACATGCCTCGACCGTGGGCCGAGTCCGAGTGATGAATGGATCGGATGATGGCGAGCTTCTCGGTCTGTTGCGCCAGCAGTGGAATGTGTTCGCTGACAAACACGCCCGGAGTCGCGGTCGAGATGGGATTGAAGATGCCGCGGATTTCCTTGGGGGCATCGGGTTTCGGATCCCAGGATTCGTGGTGACTGATCCCGCCCCAGCAATAAATCACGATGCACGATTTTTCGCGGCGACTCGGCGCGGCGTGGCTCTGCATTTGCAGCATCGACGCCAGCGAAACTCCGGCAATTGCGGCCCCGGCATTCAGCGATTCGCGGCGAGTCAGCAGTATTTCGTTCATTTCCACTCCCGAGTGATCCGACCACAAGCAGTTCTCACATCAACCAAAGCTGATGGAACTGATGACTTGTGTCAACTTCAACCGATCGTGGACGTCGCCGCTGCGGTACGTTCGGCGACACGCTGATTCGCCGAGACGAAGATTCGCAACGATCGACCGCGATTCAGGTTGCCGCATCATCCGAGTCATTCGAGTCATCCGCAGCATCTTCGGCGGGATCCGATGCCGTGATGGCCTCTTTCAACGGCTGCATGAAATACAGCTTTTTGCCTCGGGCTCGGAGCGCCACGAGTTTTTCGTCGGCGGCTTCTTTCTGGTCGTATTCGAACCGAGCTTCTTCCCGCATGCTTCCGGTGTAGATGACCCACATCAGTTTCTTGCGCGGAGCCGCTTTGACGGCTCGTTTGGCACGCGGCGCCGCTGCCTTTCGCTTGGCCGCGGTTTTTTTCTTGGGTGCGGTTTCATCAATGCCGAGAGCCTCTGCGGCCTCGTGCATTTTTCGCATTTCAAGTCGTCTGCCAGCCATTTCATTCCTCGATCGATGGATCGCTAGAAACTTCGAAGCTCATCCTTGCCGAGCGTCTTTTGACTCAGCGTTGTTGATGGGGAATCGAGAATCCGCCGCGACTCAATTCGATTCCCTCATGCGAGGCGGTAGGATAGCAACCGCGCGATTGATTGACAGCCCATGCATGCGGTGTGCCGAGACCGGCTGTCGTTTTGGTGTTACGCAGGCAAGTGAGCGGTTTAGGTTAACGATGGACTACTACAAGGTGTTGGGTGTCGCGAGATCGGCATCCGCAGACGAGATTCGAAAAGCCTACAAGAAGCTCGCCCGCGAATTCCATCCGGACGTCAAACCGGACGATAAAGTGGCTGCGGAGCGGTTCAGAGAAATTCAGCAGGCCTACGACGTTCTCCGTGACACGGACAAACGCACGAAATACGACCAATTCGGTCCGGATTTTCAAAAGATGCGCGGTGGCGGCGGCTGGTCCACGGGGGCCGGCGGAGCACAGATTGACCTCGGCGATCTGTTCGGCAACATGTTTGGTGGAGGCGCGCCGGGTGGTGGACAACGTCGTCAACGGGCTCAAAAAGGTCAGGATGCGAAGACCGAGATTCAAGTTCCGTTCAGCGTCGCGGCGGAAGGTGGCACCTACGAACTCAGCTTGGACAAAGGCGGAAAGACGGAACGTTTGGATGTGAAGATCCCGGCCGGCGTCAGCCACGGCGGCGCGATTCGTTTGTCTGGGCAAGGTCATGCGGGAAGCGGAGGCGGACCCGCGGGCGATTTGCTGGTCACGATCAAAGTCGCGCCGCATCCGTACTTTCGCCGAGAAGGCGTCAATTTGGTGGTGGATGTGCCGGTGACGCCGAGTGAAGCCGTGCTCGGGGCGAAGATCGACGTCCCGACGCTGACACAAGGCCAAGTCGTCCTGACGATGCCGCCGAACACGTCCAGTGGCAGAAGACTCCGCCTACCCAAGATGGGCATTCACGACCAACGTGCTGGCAAGCAGGGAGATCAATTCGTGGTCATCAAGATTGTGGTGCCGGAAGAACCCGCTCCGGAAGCATTGAAACTCTACGAACAACTCCAAGACCTGGATGACACTTCGCCTCGGGACGGTCTGTGGTAAGCCATGACTGACAAGACACCCGCCGACCAAACGCAAAAGACGGACGAAGACGCGGAACGTCGCCGAGCCGGGGCGATTGGAGTCTCGCTGCTTCTCGCGATCTTGTCACTCGGCGGATTGTTGCTCCTTGCGGTGGTGCTCTTTGGTTGGCGGTTGCGTCGTCGAATCCAGCGCGGGCCGGCATCCTGTGCGACGGCGACCGATCCATTGTGGTATCTGCGGCACGGCACCAACGAGTCCCATCAAGCGGACACCGAAAACGACGCGGAGTCGCCGTAAGATCGCGTCTTCGCGGCTTGTTGGAACGAGCCGCCACCAGCCGGGCTCCATAGGCCGAAGTAGACGCATTGAAGAATGAACGCAGCGTCGTCGAGAAGAAACTCAACGCCTGGACCGGCGTCGCCAACATTTGCAACCCCGAACGGCGGATCGTCGCAGGAAGGGAATCCAGAATGACGTTGGCTATAATGCAACGCCGATCGCTTTTCGTCACGTACACAGGCTCACCCTTCCGATGCCCTCAGTTGATGAACTGACCGCGCTGTTTCGCGCCATTTCGACGAAAGACTGGACCTTGGTCGAAACGACCGCCCGATCGGTCGCTGCGCGTCAGGAAGAGAAAGGACATCACTCAGCCGCCCGTACGCTACGCGGAGCACTTGTCGCGACCAACGGATCAGCACGAAGCATCGTCATTCAGGTCCGCTGTTGCGACGAAGACACCGCCACGAAATTCCGTGCCGTTAGCGAACAGTTCCTGATTGGTGGGTAGTGCCCACCCGACACAACTCACACCTTGAGCGAGCAGCCCAAGCGAGACGCGAGTTCGTTGAGCTGTCGCCAGGTTTCGTCGGGCACATCGACGCCCTTCACGCGGCGCTCGTCTTGGCGACGCAGTTCGATCTCGCCCGGCATTAGGATCTCGTCCACTCCAGGGGCTCGCTTGCTGCTCTTTATGTTGGCGACGTAGGTCTCCATCAATGACGCGTACTCGGCCGGTTCCAGAAACTGCTTGATGTCCAGGAACTGCATCCACACACCATTCGCGCCTCGCGGCAGGTCGGTGCGGCAAATCCCGCTGCCGGACAGCATCCCGGCAAACACATCGATCATCACGGACATGCCGTAGCCTTTGAACGCCAGCGGACCGCCGAGCGGCAACAGCGCACCAGGCGGGTCGGCGTAGAACACGGCGGGATCCGTCGAGGGATTACCTTCCGCGTCGATGATCCAGCCTTCCGGAACCTGGACGCCCTTTTGAAAGGCGACTCGCAGCTTGCCTTCCGCCGACGCGCTGGTCGTCATGTCCAGCACCAACGCCTTGTCGCCCCACGGCGCGGACATCGTGATCGGGTTCGTGCCTAGTTTGCGTTCGATGCCGCCGTACACAGCCACGCCGCCGGGGCCGGGAGCATTCACCGCCATCATGCTGGCGAAACCCGCCTCGGCCGCTTTTTGTGAATACGACCCCAGTCGGCCCACGTGATTGCAGTTGCGAATGACGACCGTCGCCGTGGCGCAGGCGGCCGCTTTTTCCAGACCGAGATGCAGGGCCTTGGTGGCCGTGACCTGACCGAAATTGAAGTGGCCGTCGATGATCGCCAACGAAGGCAAGTCCTTGATCACTTCAAACTCGCCGCCCGGCTTCACATGGCCTTGGTCGATTCCGTCCGCATATTGCATCAGCCGCATCACCCCGTGGCTGTCGTGGCCGACCATGTTGGCGTCGCGAAGTTCGATGCCCACCATCTCGGCTTCTTCGGCACCGACACCGGCTGCCGTCAGGATTTGAATGGACAGGGACAGCAGTTGGTCGGCGTTGAAATTGGGCATGGATCGAGGGTCTCGTGTGTCAATTCTGGGGGCTTGGCTGAAGTTTCCGGGTTGAAGCGACGATATCAAATGTAGCGAATCTTCACACCCATTCTGCGCGCCTCGAATCACGTCCTGCTTATGCCCGACACACCCTCGACAATTGCGGATTATCGAGTTGATCTCGGCATCTTTAGTGGGCCGTTGGATCTGCTCGTGTATCTCGTGCGGAAGAGCGAGATTGATTCGGTCGACATCCAATTGGCGAAGATCACCAAACAATTCGCGGAATTCGTGGATGTGCTGCGAATCATCGATCTGGATTTGGTGGGCGACTTTCTGGTGATGGCCGCAGTGCTGATGGAATTGAAGAGTCGGATGGTGCTGCCGCAAGCCGAGGACGACGAGGTCGTCGAGGAACTGGCGGAGGAGCAGTCGGGAGGCAACTTGATCCAGCAGTTGCTGGAGTACAAGAAGTACAAGGATGCCGCTCGCTTGCTGGAAGAACGCGCCGCCGAATGGCAGGAACGCTTCCCACGGCTCACGAACGACCGGATTGGAATCGGTAAGGATCCGTCGTCGGACTTGATCAAAGAAGTCGAGTTGTGGGACTTGGTGAGTGCGTTTTCACGCATCGTGCAAAAGCGAGTCGTGGACGAGGCCACACAAGTCAAGTACGACGAAACACCGATCGGCGTGTATCAAGACGGCATCCGCGAACGCCTCAAGTCCGAAGAACGCGTGGCATTCAGTAGCTTCTTCGAAGGCGAGAAAGTGCAAAGCCGCATTGTCGGCATCTTCCTGGCGATCCTGGAACTCGTGAGACATCATGGATTCCGGTGCGATCAGCCAGTCGAGTACGGTGAGATCTGGGTACTCTCTCCACTGCAACCACAGCTTGCGATTGCGGGCTAGGTTCGTAGCTTGGGACCATCGTCCCGTGCGACAGGGTGACCGGGGTCTGGCTTACGTCTTTCAGATTTGGCGGGCGTTGGGCTTTGGTTTCAGCAAGAATGTCACCCCGCCAAATCTGAAATACGTAAGCCAGACCCCAGGAACCAATGTACCGAACAGGGAACCAGCATGCCCGATTCGCCGATACAGCGTCCAACTCGCTTTCGCTGGGTCGTTTTCTCGCTGGCCTGCGGAACGTCGTGGCTCTTGTATCTGCATCGTTACGTGTTTGGGTTGATCAAAGCCGACGTCAAAGAAGAGTTCGGATTGACGAACACCGAACTTGGTTTGCTCGACTCCACATTCGCGTTTGCGTATTCGTTTTTTCAGATTCCCTTCGGCATCGCCACGGATGCGTTCGGCGTGCATTTCATGCTGACCGGGATGATCGTCCTGTGGTGCGTGGGGCTGGGACTGCACGCATCGGCAACCGGTTTGGTTGGATTGCGGAGCGGTCGATTTCTGTTGGGATTCGGGCAGGCCGGTGTGTTTGCCGCGCTGAGCCAAGTCACTCGCACGTGGTTTCCGTCGTCGGTTCGAACCACCGTGCAAGGCTGGGTGGGCGTGTTCATGGGGCGATCCGGAGGCTTCACGACCTTCGTGCTGATCGGCTCGGTGGTACTCGGCGTGTGGGCCGTCAAATGGCAGAACGCGGTTTATGTGCTGACCGCGATCGGCCTCGTGCATGCCGTTGTCTTCTTTGTGTTGTATCGCAACACGCCCAGTGATCATCCGCTGGTCAATGCGGCCGAAGCCGATTTAATCGCCGAGATCTCACCACCCGCCGGTCTCGGCGAGAGTTCACAGGGTCGTTTTCCGAAACGTTGTGCAATGTGCGGCCACGTGCAATCCCAGGTTGCCGAGGCGTGTGAAATGTGCGGCGAAGCCTTTGCGACGGAAACCTCGACATCCACCGCATCGGAATCCGGCGCAGCCACGTCTTCGAACCCGTTGACGATTCGTCAAATGCTCGCCGGCATGAGCCCGCGTTCGTTGCTCAACCTCGGTTGCCTCAACGTGCAATCAATCCTGAGCACGATTGCGGACAACATTTTCTCGGCTTGGATCCCACTGTTTCTCTCCGACGTCCACGGATTGAACTACAAGGAGATGGGCCTGCTCTCGGCGCTGCCGCTGTTGGGTGGCGCGTGCGGCGGAGCTTTGGGCGGTTGGCTGAACGACTTGCTGATTCGCACGACCGGCAGTCGTCGCTGGGCTCGTTCGTTGGTCGGCATGACCGGCAAGGGCATCGCGGGCGTGTTGCTGTTGGCGGATCTGTTCTTGTGGTACGACGACCCCTACACCTTCTGTTACGTCTTGGTCTTGGTGAAATTCTTTTCGGACTGGAGTCTGACCACCGGTTGGGGCGTCATCACCGACATCGGCGGTCGATCCACGGCGACGGTTTTCGCATTCAACAATGCGGTTGCATCATTCTTCGGCGCGATGCTGGCCCCCATCATGTATGGCATTATGGCGGACGATGACTGGCAGTGGGTCTTCATCACCGGCGCGGTGGCGTACCTTGCTTGTGCGGCCAGTTGGCTGGCAATTGACTGTCGTATTCCGGTGATTGACGAAAGCCGTTCAGACTCGCATGACTGAACTCGCCATAGTTTTGCGTGGTCGGGACTCGACGATTTCCTGGCGAGAAATCTGCTTGCTACCAAAGGAATAGACACTTGAGCGAACACTCCACGAAAGCCGCATGGATCGGCCTCCTCGTCGCTTTCGGCTGCGTGTTGAACGTTGCATCAGGCGTGCGAGCTGCCGACGCGAAGCTCGCACCGAAACTGGCCGATGACCTGCGGAAATTGGATGGGCGAGTGATTCTGCGTGGCACGCTGGCTCGCCAACCGCTGGCCGCGATGTTGTCGCGATACATCGACGCCGAACTGCGCGCAGCGAACCGACGTGATCGATCGGAGTGGAACGCCATCAAGACAAAAGCCGACTGGGAGCGGATGCGCGACGTTCGCATCAAAGGGTTGCGAGACTCGCTCGGTCGCTTCCCGGCTCCGCAGGACGTGGTCGCCCATGTCGTACGCACGACAACGGGTGATGGCTTTGCGGTCGACAACGTCGTGTACGAATCGCGTCCGGGAATGTTCGTCACAGCCAACCTGTATCGACCGGCCGAGCCATCGAAATCGATGCCGGGGATTGTCGTGTGTCACAGTCACCAACGGCCCAAGGAGAATGGGGCTCGGCAGTTGATGGGAGCCACGTGGGCACGAGCCGGTTGCGTGGTGTTGGTTCCAGATCACCTCGGCCACGGCGAACGGCGGCAGCACCCGTTCGTCACCGAGTCCGATTTCGACAAGCCGTTCCGAGTGTCCAGCCAGGACTACTATTTCCGCTACGACGCCGGCATCCAACTGCATCTAATCGGCGACAGCCTGATGGGTTGGCTGGCGTGGGATCTCTCGCGAGGCGTGGATGTGTTGCTGCAACAAGCCGGCGTGGATTCGCAGCGGATCGTGATGATTTCCGAACCGGCGGGTGGCGGCGACGTGGCTGCGGTGACGACTGCCTTGGATGACCGCATCACCGGCGTGATGGTCAATAACTTCGGCGGTCCCGAACCCGAAAACGGCTATCCGTTGCCGCAGGACGCCGAGTCGTGGTTTCCATACACCGCGTCGGGAAGCTGGGAGTCGACTCGCAACCTACGCCTGTCCGCACGCGATGGCTTTGTCCCCTGGTCGATGGTGGCGTCGGTTGCGCCGCGGCGTTTGATCTACTACCACGAGTTCTACTGGGATCGCGTGCGTGATCCGGTTTGGAAGCGACTGCGGACGATCTACGGCTTTTACGACGCGGCCGACTCGGTGGTTGGACTGGCGGGACATGGATTCGTCGTGGGTTCATCGCCGGAAAACACGCACTGGACGCCCGAAAGCCGCGAGCTGCTTTACCCAACCTTGAAACGCTGGTTCGCGATCAACAATCCGCAGCGCGAATACGGGAAGCTGCTGCCGGAAGCACAGTTGCAGTGCCTCACCACATCCAAGGGCAAGGACTTCAAATCGGTGCCACTGCATCGCCTGTGTTCCGAACTTGGCGCGGAGCGAACATCGGCAGCTCAACGCGAGTTGGATCGACTTTCAGCCGCCGATCGAAGAAGCCGACTGCGAACGAGCTGGGCCGAACGATTGGGCGACGTCGATGTTGCCGCAGCACCGAACGTGCTCAAAAGAGAACTCGGAACGCTGGGCGACGTTGCGATCGAACGGATCCAGATCGCGACGGAGCCGGGGATCATCGTTCCGGTGTTGCTGCTTCACTCGAAGGGCGGATCGCGGCGCGTTGTCATCGGCGTGGCTCAGTCTGGAAAGCAGCACTTTCTCGAACAGCGCAGCGGACAGATCGCAGAATTGCTGGAAGCAGGAACGACTGTTTGCTTGCTCGACGTACGCGGGACGGGCGAGACCGATCCAGGCGATGGTCGTGGCCGCTACAGCACCATCACCACGTTGTCGTCCAACGAATTGATGCTCGGCCAAACGCTGGTTGCAGCCAGACTTCGCGATCTTCGACAAGTGATTCGTTACCTCCGGGGCCGTGATGACGTGAACCCAAAACGCATCGTGCTGTGGGGCGACAGCTTCGCACCGACGAATGCCGCAGACACCAACTTCGCCGTGCCCCGACGAGTCGACTCTCGCCCGCACCAATCGGAACCACTCGGGGGCCTGTTGGTCATGTTGTGTGCTTTGTTTGACGAGCAAATCGAGGCCGTATCTGTCAGTGGTGGCCTAACCGGGTTTCGCGATGTCCTGGCCAGTCCGTATTGCTACGTGCCGCACGACATCGTCATTCCGCGAGTGCTGACCACCGGTGACTTGAGCGACGTCGCCGCGGCCATCGCACCTCGCCCGCTACGGCTGAATGGACTCGTCGATGGACTGAATCGTCGAGTCGCTGATCAGCCGATTCGCAACACGTACGAGCGAGCAGTGAAGGCCTATGAGCAAGCCAGCGCCGGACATCGATTGGGCATCACAAGCAACGGGGTCTCAATCGCGACCTGGCTGAAGCAATTAAGACTCAGCGATTGATTTCTTCGTCCGGCTTCACAAGTCGGATGGGACTTGCGACGTGTTGGCACGATGCCGAAGTCCGAAACATCGCCGCAGCTGGCGTCCGCGAGCTGGAATTCCGGTAACCACGCTCGTCGCCGCGTGAGAGCCTGGAGGATTGGGGATATTCGATCACGCAATCACAACACGAGTCAATCCTGGGAGTCCGTGATCCGCAGTCGGCTCGTGATGTCCCGCGTTTGATCGGACTCCAGAAAAACGCCGAAAAGTCCGAATACTCTTGTTGTACGGGTTTTACCTCCAAGGGCGGAGTCCCTTCGGTCCTCAAGTATGTGATCCGTCTCAACGACGACATGCGATAGGCAAGGATCGCCGATGTTGCTTACGAGTTGGATAGCTTCGATTGCGTTGCGCCTCAAGTTCGCGCTGTTTCTGTACCCCAAGAAGGCTCGACGACGCCGAAACTTTGGGGCGTGGGAGTTTGCGTCTGCCGGGCAGTCGCTTGAAGTTCGAGCATTGCTGACCACGACGATTTCGCTGGTTGGCGATGATTTGCTAGTCGAAGACACCGACGGCGGCGATACCGACGACCGGCTGACGATCGGTACGTCTGGATCGGATGTCGTGATTTCGGATCCGGGCAATACTCTGAATACGTCAATCCTTGGCGCGCTGGGCAGTGGAACGAACGCAGTCTCCGTGCCGCTGTCGGCGTTCTCCGGTGGCGTCCGCGTTCGCACCCAAGGTGGAAACGACGAGGTCTCGATCGACGGTTTCGCGCCGGGCTCGAACGTGGGAATCGATATCGATGGCCAAGCTGGCTTCGACATCGTGTTCATTCAGGGACTCGACTCCGACACGTCGGGTGGCAACGTTTCGATCGCCGCCGATCGGATTGAGCAATCCGCCGGACTCGTGACGGGCGGCGGTGATGTCGCGTATTCGGCCAATGCTGGAGTCACGCTGGCCGGGGCTGATGCCAACGTCGAAACGGCGGGCGGGAAATTTTCGGCGGACGCGGACGCCGATGACGACGGACTCGGGAGCTATTTGCAGACGGACGGTGCGTCGGTCGTGAGCACCTCGGGTGGAGACCTCGGCATCGTCGCGGCGGATGTGGATTTGATCGGGCGGTTGAGTGCGGGAACTGGCACGGTGGACTTGCAGGTTTCCCGTGCCGACGCGCAGGTGCTGTTGGGGCAAACCACGAATGTCGCGATCGACTTGCAGATGTTCTTCGCGGATTTCGTCACGCAGAAGATCCAGCAAGCGGATCTCGACGGCAGCAATCTCACGGACTTGATTACCGGTCTGTCGAGTCCGCGCGATGTCGTCTTGGATCACACCAACGACAAGCTGTATTGGACCAACGCCGGGACTGGGACGATCCAACGGGCCAACGTCGACGGCACGGGGATCGAAGTCATTGTGGACTTGGGCGTGTCCGCGAACCCGGTGGGCATCGCCTTCGACATCACCAATCAAGTGGTCTATTGGGCCAATCGATCCGCCGGCAGTATCCAGCGAGCGAACGCGGACGGTTCCGGGCTGGAAGACGTGGTTACCGGATTGGACGCGCCGGTGGATGTCGCCGCGGATGCCACTTCGAGCAAGGTCTATTTCTCCGACGAAAACACCGGCAAGATTCAGCGAGCCAACTTCGACGGCTCAAACGTCGAGGACTTGATCACGGGCGTCAATTCGAAGGGCATCGTGCTGGATGTGCCGACCGGCAAGCTGTACTTCACCGAGGATTCCAAGAACAAGATTCAGCGAGCAAACCTCAACGGCAGCGGAGTGGAAGATCTAGTGACGACGGGCG
>JAQBZS010000043.1 GCA_027622115.1 Planctomycetota bacterium
AATACTGGTGTGCAAGCCAAAGTCTGGCGACTTCGGCTACGGAGTCGAGAGCGAGGATTTTCGCCCCGAAAATCGAGCCCAGCAATGTAATGGCTGTCAGGCGGGATCTCAATCAGCGCGGAATCCGCTTGAAATCGTGCTGCGTCGGCGAGCCCTGCGGTCATTGCATGATTCTGCGTCCTGGTTCCGCTATCGCATCAAGCATTCTACAACTCCGGGTGAAGAACTTGTCAGACAAGCACCGCATTCGGAGTTGAGCTATGAAGCGTTTCAGCCGTGCCGCGTTTTCAATTCTCGCGTTCCTACTCGTGATCGCGATGCTGCAAACGGCGTCAGCCGCTGATCCTGTCCGCGTGGGGGTTCTAGGGTTCGACAATTACCAAGCCCTCGCGTTTACCCAACTGTGGCACAAGCCGCCCCAGGACAATGACGATCTCGTCGGTCTAAAAGTCGTGGCGGCGTGGCGAGGCGGCAGTTCGGACATTGACGAAACGCAGGTCGACATCAAGCGCTGGGAACCTCGGCTGATTGAATTCGGCGTCACGATGGAAGACACGGTTGAAGACGTGCTGAAGAAATGCGACGTGGTGATGATCATGTCCATCGACGGTCGTGCTCACCTGAAGCTGGCCGAACAAACGCTCAAAGCCGGTAAGCCGACTTACATTGGTCGTCCGATGGCCGCGTCGCTTGACGATGTCATCGCCATGTTTGACTTGGCAAAGAAATACAAGACGCCCGTGTTTTCGTGTTCGCAGCATCGATACAGCCCCGGCTTCATCGGCATGCGGAATCATCCGGAAGTCGGCAACGTGATTGGCTGCAACGTTTTTGGCGGCTGCCCCACGGTCGAGCATCATCCGGACTTGTTCTGGCACGCCATTCACAGTTTCGAAACGCTCTACACGATCATGGGACCGGGAGCAGTCTCCGTCACACGCGCACGGACAGACGACGCGGAACTCGTGACCGGCATTTGGAAAGACGGTCGCATCGGCTCCTACCGCGGGATTCGTCGAGGAGCCCTCAAATACAGTGCGACCGTTTTCGGCGACAAGGGCGTCGCGCCGGCAGGCAAATATGGCTACGCGGCCCCTGTGAAGGGCGTCGTTCCGAAGGGGCGATACATGGGCTACGAAGGCGTCGCGACCGAGATTGCCAAGTTCTACAAGACGCGCAAGTTGCCGATCGAACCTTCCGAAACCATCGAGTTATTCGGCTTCATGGAAGCCGCTCACGAGAGCCATCGAACCGGCGGCGTGCCCGTTCGCATTGCCGATGTCATCGCGAAAGCGCGGCGAAACCTGGCTGCTCGATAGCAGTCAGTCCACGGCATGGCCATCGCCGTCACGGCGATGGGGCAAGAAGAGCAGAAACGCGAATTGCTCACCGGCCCCATGCACACGGGGCTCCGGTGGAGCGCATCCTGCTGTTTGAAAGCGTGCGTGGGCCAAATTCGAATTCCCGAACGGCGCGATCACGTGAGCTGTTCAGCCGATCGATCGCTTAATAGACGCCGACCGTGGTGGTCTTGAGCAATTCGTGAAACGGACGCGTTCCGCTGATTCCGTCCCAGGGGTAAACGTCGATCGGCTGCTCGCGTTCTCCTTCATCACGTTCCATGAAGCCTGGGATGAAGAGTTCCTTGGTGAATGTGTACAGCTTGACTCGACCGGTCTCGCCGTAGCCCACGACTGTGTTGTAGTCGTCGAATTCGACCACTTCGATGGCTGCCCGCGGCTGTGGTGCGTGGTAGGTGATTTTGTAGTTGTCCGCCGGATCAAACGGCTTTCCGCAGGCCAGCCCCATCAAGGTGTTGCCATAGGTTGGCGTGATGAACACATTCGGTCCCAGCAATTCTTCCTTGCAGAAGCGATACCACTGCGGCGTGAACTCCGTGCCGCCGGCGAAGATGCCCTGGATGCCGGCTTCTTCGATGCTGGAATCGTTATCCAGCAACCGCATGGCGAGGGCTTCGAGCAACTTCGGCGTGGTGAACATGCATTGGATATTGTGATTCGCGGACAACACCGTGACGGCCTGATCGATCACATGATCCGCATAGGCTTTGGCTTGATCGGTCTTGCCCTGCTTCAAGAGCTTCACAACCCATCTTGGGTCCAGGTCCACGCAAAAGCAGATGCCGCCGCGATGTTGGCACAGATGCTCGACCGCCAATCGCAGCCGTCTCGGTCCCGAAGGCCCCAGCATCAGCCAGTTTGCGCCTCGCGGGAAATTCTCGTCGGACAGCGTTTCGCTGAACATCTCGTAATCGATCCAGTGGTCTTCGATGACCACTCGAGATTTGGGGATGCCCGTGGTGCCGCCGGTTTCGAAGACGTAGGCCGGCTTGCCTTCCAAACCCTTGGGAATCCAGCGATTCACCGGCCCGCCGCGAAGATCGTCGTCTTCGAACAGCGGGAATTTCTTCAGGTCGTCGAAGCCGTGGACTTCTTTTCGGGGATCAAAACTGAGCGTCTGGGCTTTTTCCAACCAATAACGACAACCGGTGTCGGGATTGAAGTGCCACTCGACGGATTCACGGACGTGTTGATCCAGGGTTTCTCGAGCTTGGGCAAGAGCTTCTGCACTGGCGATTTCTGTCACTGCTGCAACTCCGGGGTGAGGTCAAGCGTGCGTGCTTAGGATTTCGGAAGCGGCGACGACCGACGAGTCAATTGATGAGGCGACCACTGCGGAAGTCGTCCAGAATCCAGCGTTGCCAGAATCCAGCGTTGAGAGTCTTGAGACGCAACAAGCCACGGGATTCGGCAAATTCGACGGCATCCTAGAAAATCGGAATCTGAATGCCAACGATGCTGCGCGTCGAGCGTAGAGCATGACTCGCACTTCGCGGCGCTCAACTCTCTCTTTCGCAGCGTCTCCTTCGTTCAACTCGTAACCGTGGGCACATCATGGCGCGACGCAGAATCTTGGTGGTTGAAGACGATGCGGCAATCCGGCGCGGTGTCGTGGATGCGCTGGAGTCCGAGGGCTACCAGGCGATTGAAGCCGCTCGCGGCGACACGGCGGTGAAAATCGCGAAGGATGCAACATTCGATCTCATGCTGCTGGACTTGATCCTGCCCGGTCTGCGCGGCTTGCAGGTTTTGGAACAAGTCCGCGCGGACTGCCCCGGCGTGCCGATCATCGTGCTGACGGCTCGCGGCGAGGAGTCCGACCGCGTCGCCGGGTTGCGGTTGGGTGCCGACGATTACGTGGTCAAGCCGTTCAGCGTGCAGGAACTGTTGGCCCGCATCGCTGCCGTGCTGCGTCGTTCGGCGGAACGTTCGGGAGGTGCCTCGAAGATTACGCTTCCAGGAGCCGTGGTGGACTTCGACCGTCGCCAAGTCCGCTTCGACGACGGCGGACAGGTGGACTTATCCGAGCGTGAAGCGAACACGCTGCGATATCTGGCCGAACACGCCGGACGGGCCATTTCGCGTGACGAGTTGATCACGCATGTCTGGCAACTCGACCCAAAGGGCCTGCAGACGCGAGCCATCGACATGCAGATCGCACGACTGCGCGAAAAGTTGCGGGATGATTCCAGCAATCCCAAGTTGATCCGCACGATCCGTGGAAAGGGATATCTTTTCATGCCGACGACCGCCGACGATCAGCAAGCGTAAGTTGAGCACAGCACCGTTGAGTACAGTACCGAATCCAACCCGACAGTTGCCTTCGGCGAACGGTTGAGAGTTTCACGGTCGACGCCGGTCTCGGTTCCCGCGCGATAACTACGGATCGTTTGCTGCATTGAATATGGTCCATAGGATACGGTAGTGTCGCGAATGGATCGCGACAGTGTTGGAATAAACACCAAACGCAAGGAACCTCAATGCCGAAAAACATCGTGATTTGCGCCGATGGAACCGGGAATTCCGGTGGCACCACCGGCGTGTCAAACGTGTGGCGCCTGTATCAGGCAGTCGACCTGGAAACGGAAGAAGAGCAGCATCGGCAGATCGCATTTCACGATGATGGCGTGGGAACCCAGAGCCTCAAGTTCATCAAGATGCTGGGAATGGGAACTGGATTCGGTCTGAGCAGCAACCTCGCCCAGCTCTATGCCTACCTGGTGCGGCACTTCGAGGAAGGCGACCGTATCTTTTTGTTTGGATTCAGCCGCGGTGCATTCACCGTGCGGGCGCTGGCCAACATCCTCTATTTCTGCGGCATCGCCAGTAACAAGAAACATGGGGAAAATGGTGACGAACTGCTTAGCCCGGACGAATTGGCCGACCTCGCGGATCGCGCCGTGTCCGCACATCGGCTGCGTAATTGGCGAGATCCCGATGATGAGCACTCGGAGCCATTCAAGTTTCGGAAAGAAAACGGTTTGGTGCATCGAGCCGTTGCCGAGAAGGGTGACGACCTCGATTACATCAAGCACGACAAAGGCCGATTTCCAATCACGTTTGTTGGAGTTTGGGATACCGTCGCGGCAGTCGGATTGCCGTTTGACGAGATGACTCAATACTGCCTCAACCGAGCCGCGCAAGGAAAGTCGGGGCTGGTCAATAAGCTGTTCGGTCTGAATCGTTTGTTTGGCCACGTGCTGCGACGAGACAGCCCGGTCTATAACAAGAATCCGCAGAACCCGAATTGGGAGGACGATGCGGGGCACGTTCTTCGCAACACGCATTTGAAGGATGATTCCGAGAATCCGAATCCGGACGGCGACGTGCAGCCGTTTATTCGCAAGATCTTTCACGCAGTCTCGACCGACGATGAACGCTACACGTTTCATCCAACCCTGTTGCTGGAAGATGGAGCGGCTGCTCAAGCGAACGCAATCATCGAACAGGTTTGGTTTGCGGGAGTCCACGCGAATGTGGGAGGCGGATATCCCAAAGATGGTCTCGCGTTTGTCGCGCTGCGATGGATGATGCATCACGCTCATGAAGCGGGACTGATTTTCAACGCCGACGTGTGGACGCGGTATCGCGAAGAATCCGATCCGCACGGGCCACTTTACGATTCAAGGGCCGTGGCTGGTCGGTTTTATCGATACCGGCCACGAGATCTGGGCACGATCACTTCAGCCGCCGGATTGCGTGAACTGAAGCTTCACCCGTCCGTCCTGGATCGAATCAAACGCCACAGCGAAGATTACGCGCCCACGGGCATCCCCGCGACATACACGATTGCCGCCGCGCCGGAACTGGGGCCTGCGGATCGTCGCGACGGCGAAAGCGCAGTCGCTGCGGTGACGAGCGTTCCGAAGGAAAATCCGGACAAGGTCGGCGATCGGATCAATCTGCAAGAACGTGTCGAGGATCTGATTTGGTGGAGAAGGGTGCTCTATTACGTGTTCGTGATTTGGGTCGTGATCTGGCTTGGGGTGAACTTCCTGTCGGAGAGTGTTTTCGCTGCGATTGCGTGGGTCGTGGGCTACCTGGATCAGCATATTTCGAGCGAATGCTTCACCCGAGGCTGGTGGGTCTTTACCGGCCTGGCAGCGGCATCGATCGTGGTCTTCCACATTCTTCGTCGGAACGCCAAAAACCACGACTTGAACTCGATTCGAAAGCTCCGTCGCATCTTCTTTTGGGAGGCACTGCGAGACACCGCAGCCATCGTCTGTGTCGTGCTGATCTTTCATAACCCCATCACGACCCTGCTGAATTGGGCGTTGCCTTCAATTCTGACGCCACTGGTGGACCTGCTCTCCGCGAGCCCCCTCGTGTCAGTCGTGCTGGTGGTCGGCTCCAATATGATCCGGCGTTCCAGCATCGCACTGAGAACGGCGATCACGACGACTCAATTCACGGCCTGGGATACGACACTCGAGTCCAATCCGCCGACGATTCCGGACATCAAGAATTCGTTGTTCCTCAAGGCACTCCATTGGGTCGCCGGCTTGCGTGGACAGCCGGGTCAACATGGTTTCCTGATGCGTCTGAAGCGGCGCTACGCACCGTTCGTGGTCTTCTGGAGTTTCGTGTTGGTTGTCGGACTCGGGATCCTGACGGCGGTGTCTTCGACATGGGTTCGATTCAATACCGCCGGCGAACGCTTGGCACGCACCAGTGATTCACTCGAAGCGCTCGCGGAATTGGTGCCTCACGAGACAATCAGCTTCACTTTAATCGACGAGGTGAACTTCAACACGAATAGCGATGGCGTGTCACGTATGTCGCTCACCAAGGGGAAGTATTATCTGGTCCAAGTAATTCCCGTGGACTGGGACGAACCACTGCCCAGGGAAGACAAGTCCACAGGCCAACTCCCGAGTGACCTCAGCGGCGAACACAGCGGGCTGTCGGCTTTGACGTCCGCCGACGCGGCGAAGGTCTGGGGCTGGAAGGATAACTTTGTCCCGGCGACTCCCGAGGGAATCGTAGAGTCCGAGATGAATCTCTCTACGAAACTGCTGATGATGCTGTACGCGCCGGTGCGTCGACGAGCTTCGCAACCGTGGTTTCGCCTGCTGGGCGAAATCGAGGGCGATCCGCTCAAACGGATCGTGCCGATCGGGAACAGCGTGATTTTCCAGGCACCGTCCGACGGGAAATTAATCGTGTACGTCAACGATGTTCGTCGTGAATTCGATGATGCGATTTCGCCGATCGGTTTTTACAGAAACAACGAAGGCGAGGCCCGAATTCGCATTCACACATGCAGTCCGGCAGTTGTGAAATAGGTCGTGACGGACCGCGCTTCCCCGCTATCGGCTGTCGAGCCGAGCCGTGCAGTTAGCGTGTTGAAAATCTCGGGTTGACACGGGAAATAGTTCAAGCAGGTTTTGAACTCGGAGACGGGCAAGGGGTCGGGTGGTTCAAAGTTCAGTGCTCGCGGCGGAAGTCGTCCTTTGTTCTTACGCTTTGAGCCGCGAGCATTGAACTTTGAGCCACCCGACCCCAGCCACCCCTTGCACGAAATCTGCGCCAAAGAATTCGTCAGTCAAGAGCGAGTTTTCAACACCCTACCGTGCAGTCCAGGCCAGCAGGCTCAGATAATCCGCCGTCGACATCGGCAAGAAGCCTTGTTCCTGCAACGGGTGCATGTTCCAAAACCGCAGCCAGCTCAGACCACTTCGAACGTAAACTTCCGGCTCCACGCGCTGCGACCGTCTCCGTAGGCTCGAATTTCGAAGAAGTAATTGCCGCGTGACAAGTCTTCGTCATGGACATAAGACGTCGTCTCGATTCCGCGTTGTTGCACGATCTTTCCCAACGGCGCGATGCCGTCGCCGCCCGTGTGCTTCAAATAGATTTCGTACGAAGTGGCCCCCACCGACGCGTGCCATTCAAGGGTCGGGCGCGGCCCGCTCACAACCCCCGGCTTCGGCGACGTCGACGGCGGCAACAATCCCGCCTCAATTTCAAACGAGACGATTCCACTCCAGCCAAACGGTCGGTTCTCCGAATCGAATCCACGAACTTCGGCACGATAACGACCCGGCAGCCAGGATTGATTGGCCGTGTAACGTGTGTCGGAAACCGACGTATTGAGCACGCGTCCGTCACCGATTCGCGCGACGTACAATTGATACCGCTCCGCGTCGGCAACGTCGCTCCAGGTCCAAGTCGGCACGCCGGTGCCGCTCACGTTGACATCCAATTGCGCGACTTCCGATCGGGTAATCTCAAGCGTGGGACGATTGCTCCAAGTCAGCGGTCGGTTGTTTGCATCGAAGCCGCGAATCTCTGCACGATATTTGCCGACCGCCCACGCGGTGTCCGGCGTGAATTCCGTACCGTTCGCCCGCACGTTGAGCACCTTGCCGCGACCGTTCTGTGTCACATACAGCTGATACGACACGGCGTCGGGTACTTCGCTCCACGTGATCGTCGGGCGGCCTGTTGCATCCACGCTGACGCGAGCCAACGGAGTCTCGGATTGATCGATGACGAACGTCACTCGATCGCTCCAAAGCAACGCTCGCCGATCGGCGGTGAAGCCTCGGATTTCCGCGCGGTACGTCCCGTTCGGCCACGCTTTTTCAGGAGTCAGAGTTGTGCCGGAAATCCGCGCCTGGTTGAGTGCCACGCCGTCGCCCACGCGAGTGACATAGACCTGATAATTCGCGGCACTCGCAATACGTCGCCAGCGAAATGTCGGGACGCCCGCGCCGTCTTCGCGGACGTCGAGCGTGGTCGATTCCACCTGTCTGCGAGTCGTGATTCCGCCATTCAGCCACACGCGAGCCGACGAGTAGTCGTTGGCCACGAGCGCATCCAAGTCGCCGTCTCCATCGACATCACCCAGTGCAATGTTTTCGCTGTCGTAATTGATGGTGTAGATGGAGAGAGCCTGGCCGCTGTCCGCAAATGTGCCGAGCACTCCCTCTTGCCGGCCACCTTGGTTGATCCAGATGCGGTTGCCGTAGACGTATTCGTCACCAACTCGAATCGCGTCGTCGCTGTTGATCACAAACGCGTCCAAGTCCCCATCCCCGTCCAGGTCCGCCAATGCCACATCGCGGCTCGGCTGGACGCCCAAGCGTTGACCACCATCGACAAACACGCCGGGTGTCCCGCCTTGCGCGCCGCCTTGATTGATCAGAACTCGGTTGCCGTACCGGTCGGAGTTGGCCACGAAGGCGTCCAGGTCTCCGTCTCCATCCACGTCACCCAGGTCAACGCCGTCGGAATACCAGTTTTGACGAGACCCCAATTCTTGCCCGCTGTCGACGAAACTGCCTTGAACTCCGCCCTGCACGCCACCTTGATTCAACCACACGCGATTGCCGAGATACTGCCGATCGGTCACAAACGCATCGAGATCGCCGTCTCCATCCAGGTCGCCCAATGCGACGTCCGTGGCGGAGAGATTGACGATGCTCTGTCCGCTATCGAGAAACAGCCCGGATGCACCGCCTTGCCGACCGCCTTGGTTCACCCAAATTCGGCTTGATGCCTGGTATTCCGAGTCGACCACAAATGCATCCAGATCGCCATCGCCGTCCACGTCGCCGAGGCTGACGGCAATCGCACGGTTCTGTCGGTCGCCCAGAGTTTGACCGGCGGCGAATTCGCCCTCAGTGCCGCCTTGCGCCCCGCCTTGATTGAACCAAATGACGTTGCCTTCAAACTGATTCGCAAAGAACAGATCGAGATCTCCGTCGCCGTCCAAGTCGCCCAGTTCAATGTCTCGCGTTCTCGACGCGGTCAGTTGCTGACCATCCAAGAACAAGCCCGTGGTTCCGCCTTGCACTCCGCCTTGATTCACCGAAATTTGGCTGCCACCAGATTCGCGAGCGATTACGGCATCCACGTCGCCATCGCCGTCCAGATCGCCCAAGCCGACCGCTTCGCTTCGGTCGGCCCCGAGGAATTGGTCGACGGACGCGAATTCCGCAATCCGACCTGCTTGATCACCGCCCAAGTTGAACCAGACTCGGCTGCTGTCGGCACCTCGACCACCGCCAGCCGCGGAAAAAACATCGAGATCGCCATCCGAGTCGAAGTCGGCCATCTCCACGCCCAACGCGATGAACCGACCCAAGCGTTGACCGCTGTCCGCGAACGTCCCCAGCGTTCCGCTCTCAACGCCGCCTTGATTCAACCAGACTTCGTTCGGAGCGCCGCCATTGTTCTGGTTCAATCCAGTTGCGACGAAGGCATCCAAGTCTCCATCACCATCGACGTCACCGAGAGCGACGTCTTGCCCCGAGCCGGTTCCAAGAACCTGGCCGCTATCGGCGAATGTTCCGGCGACTCCGTCTTGCGCTTGACCGAGATTGATCCAAACTCGCTGCCCATTGCGAGCATTGGTCACGAACGCGTCCAAGTCGCCGTCGTTGTCGACATCGCCGAGTCGCACGCCGCTGCTATCCAGAGCGCCGAGAGTTTGGCCGTTTTCCACGAATTGGCCGACGGTTCCACCTTGCACACCACCTTGGTTCAACCACACACGGTTGCTGTTGTAGTTCGCCACGAACGCATCCAGGTCGCCGTCATTGTCCAGGTCGCCGAGTTCCACCGCTTCGCTGTAGGCGTTTCCGAGCGATTGCCCGCTATCAAGAAAAACGCCGCCGGAACCTCGATCGGCTTGGTTCAGCCACACGCGGTTACCTTGCCCATCATTGGCGACAAAGGCGTCGAGATCGCCGTCACCATCGACGTCGCCCAAACTGACATCACGGCTGTAGAAATTGCCCAAAACTTGAAACGTGTCGGAGAACTGACCTTGAATTCCGCCTTGGCGGCCTCCCTGATTCAGCCAGACACGATTCCCTTGAAGGTAGTTGGCCTGAAACAGATCGAGGTCGCCGTCACCGTCCAGGTCGGCGAGTTCAATGGCTTCGCTTTGATAAGCAGCGGCAAGATACGTGGCGTCGAAGTGCCCAGGCGTGCCGTTTTGAGCGCCGCCTTGGTTTGTCCAAATCACGCTGCCGGCACCGTAGTTGGCACCGACTGCATCCGTGTCGCCGTCGCCGTCGATGTCACCCAAACTGACGTCTTGTGTGTTGCCCCAGCCCAAACTATTTATTGGGAAACACGGCCGGTCCGATGACGTTGGTCAGCATTTCACGCGGCTGCAAAGCCTCCGCCGACATGCTTGCCCGATTCCCAAACTTCCGCCGCCGCGGTTTTCGGATCGACCGCTGAAGGAAAGACTCGCCCAAGACCGAAGCCAACCAATTCTTGCGAAACATTTCGAATCCTCTGGAGTCACAACTGCACTGGCGGACGCGCGGTGTTGCACAATCAGCCAATCGACTTGCTCAATTGAGCATCCAAAGCGGACACGAGAATCGCGAAATCGAAGAATCGTTGAGAATTCATCGTTTCCACGGTGTAAGGAGGGAAGGAGGGAACGAGGGAAAGCGGTCGTCCGCATTGCATGACGATCGAAACCACACGATGCCATATCGGGCCTCGTGCCGGAATTCCCGTGTCGTGGAGATTCAAGCCTGACTGGTAACGAGATCAAACGGCTGAATAGGATGCCGTGCGACACCAAACAGTGGACTGGATCCGGCACGATCCATGACGGATTTGGCGTGTTGACGTCCCAATCGGCCAATGGGCCACGCACTCATGCAGCAGCTAAAACGAGCGATCGAAGCCTATCTGGGCATCGAGCCATCCAAGCCCGGAGAATCGACGGCTTGGAGTATCGAGCATCACAGCCCGTGGGCGACAAGCATGCCGGAATGGGCTTTCTTGATGCTGGCAGTCGCGTTCGTGGCCACCATCGCGCTCGTCTACAAGAAGGACGCCGCCAAAAGCTCGTTCAAGTTGCGAGCCGTCTTGTTGATGCTGCGGTTTTCGGCCGTCGCGGTGATTTTGTGCTGCTTGGCTCGACCGATCCTGCAAATTGATCGCACGGATTTGCCGTACATTGTGGTGCTGATCGACGATTCACTCAGCATGACCCTACCGGACGAATACCCGGCGAACGTTGACACCACCATTCGCGGCTGGCTTGACGGTTCTCGAAATTCGAACGTGACGCGATTCGACGTCGCACGCGCCATTCTCACCGCGAAGGACGGGGATTTTCTGAAGCAACTGTTGCAGTATCACAAGCTGCGGGTTTACCGGTTTTCGGAATCGGCGAACGTCATCGGGTCGGACCAATGCTTGTCTCACGAAGACCTCGCGAGGGTCATCGAGCAACTGCACGACTTGCGCGCGCGTGGAAAAGACACGCGACTTCAGCCAGCGGTCAAAAGCGTGTTGGACGACTTCAGCGGCACGCCGCCCACGGCCATCGTCGTGCTGACGGACGGCGTCGCCAGCATTTCCGCGTCCGAGCGATTGTCGGCGGCGATTCCGATCGCACGGCGGCGTTTGGTGCCGATCTACGCCATCGGCATCGGCAGCGACGAACCGACACGCGACCTGCAACTTTACGATCTCATGGTGGACGAAGTGGCGATCGTCGATGTGCCGCTGATTTTTTCCGCCAAGCTCAAGTCCACGGGATTCGCCACACAGCCCGTGCGAGTGACGTTGTCCAAGAAGGATGCCCCGGCGGACGTGCTGGCGGAGGTCACCGTCAAGGCCCCGGCGGATGGGAATCCGTTGGAAGTCGAACTGAGTTTCACGCCGACCGATGAAGGCAAATTCGAGTTTGTGCTGGAAGCCGTTCCGCTGGCTGGCGAAGCGAATCGCGGCAACAACCGAGACAGCCGCGAAGTCACCATTCGGAAGGGCAAGATCCGCGTTCTGCTGGTCGACTACGAACCGCGATACGAATTCCGATACCTCAAACATCTACTGGCTCGTGAAACCAAGGATCGGCAGACGATCGAGGTCAAGACGTTGTTGCAAGAACAACCAAAGTCACTCGGCGCGGACGCAGTGGAGTTGGGAACCTTTCCGGAAACCAAGGACGATTTGTTTGAATTCGATGTCGTGGTGTTCGGCGACGTGGATCGCACGAAGCTGACCAACCGGCACTTGGAACACTTGCGCGATTTCGTGCGGGAGAAAGGCGGCGGCGTCATCTTTGTCGCGGGACCACGATTCAATCCCGTCGTGTATCGCAATTCGCCATTGGAAGAGATGTTTCCCGTCGTGTTGGAATCCGTGAAGTTGCCTGAAGTGGAGGCTTCGATCACGACGGGGTTTCGGCCGGAACTCACCGCAGAGGGTCGCCGCGGCACGCCGATGTTTCGATTTGCTGAAAACCAAGACGATTCGAACCGCGTGTGGAACGAACTGCAAGAGATGTATTGGATGCTGGATGCACCCGAGCTGGTGCCCGGGGCGACGGTGCTGGCCCAACATCCGACGCGGAAGGGCAAAAGCGGCAATCTTCCGGTGATCGCTTTACGCAGATTCGGCGCGGGCAAGGTACTGTTCCACGCGACCGATGAATTGTGGCGCTGGCGGTTTCGAGTCGGCGATGTGTATTTCGGTCGTTACTGGTTACAGGCGATCCGATATCTCAGTCGCTCCAAACTCATCGGCAAGGACCGATCCGCGGTGCTGTATTCGGATCGGGAAAAGTACGAAGCGGGAGACGACGCCACGATTCGCATTCAGTTCTTCAAGGACAGCCTGGTTCCGGCCGAGGACGACGGTGTCGCCGTGACAGTCGAACGAACGGGCGACGTGCCGCGATCGCTGACATTGTCGCGAGTCCCCGGCAGCTTCACGATCTTCGAAGGTCGCTTGAGCCAGTTGGCGGAAGGTCGCTACGACGTGTGGGTCACGAAACCGGCCTTCGAAAAATCTCCGCCCGTCACGGACTTCAAAGTCGAAGCCCCCAGCCGCGAACTCAAGCAACGGGATCTCGACAAGCCGGATTTGATGCGCGCGACAAAGCAGACGTACGGCCGATACTTTTCGGTGGCGGATGCGATGGATTTGCCGGACAGCATTCCATCCGGGCAGCCGGTATCGCTGGGCACGCAGAAGTCCGTGCCCTTGTGGAATCGCTGGGAGTTACTGACGGTGTTCGGGATGCTGTTGCTCGCCGAGTGGCTGTTGCGCAAGAGAGCCCGTCTGTCGTGAGTCGGCGGAATCGTCAGTGCCACCCCGAGACCGGTTTACAAAAACCTCGTGGTGCCTGTCACCTGTCACAGGGGCTCTGGCTTTTGAGTGAGCCTCGGAAACTGCGTAGGCCCTTCCGTTGTAACTTCTCATCGTTTTGCTCAGTCTGCGACTCTGCGTCCTCTGCATTGAGAGAGTTCGGATGAAACGCAGAGGTCGCAGAGTTTGCTCGACCCGAATTCCGGTTCTCAAAATGAACGCGGTTTAGCTTAGAAGCTATCTGAGCGGCTAGGCGCGCGAATTCCAATCAAGGAATAATCATCATGATGCAAGACCAAACGCCGGCATCTCGCCGCGAATTCCTGACGCACACCGGGTTGGCATTGACCGCCGGCATTCGCTGTTCGAGTGATGCTTTCGCTGGCGATCGCGCGCCGAATTCGGACATTGCCAATTCACACGTTGCCAAGAGCCAGTCGCTCCCTAGCCCGCCGATCCAGCTTCCGACGGATCGGCTCGGGCCACCTAGTGGGCCGAAGAAACGCATCGCCGCCATCGCAACCACCTATTGGAAGTATTCGCACGCCGACGACATCATCACCAAGTTCATCGAAGGCTACAGCATCGTGGGGCGAATTCACGCGCCGCACTGCACGGTGAAGAGCCTCTACATTGAGCAGTTCCCCGAAACGGATATCGGCCGAGGCATGGCGGCCCGATACAAGATTCCGCTGTATCAGACTCCGGCGGAAGCCTTGACGCTCGGCGGAGACACGCTGGCCGTCGATGGCGTGTTGCTCATCGGTGAACACGGCGACTACCCGCTCAACGACAAGGGCCAGAAGCTCTATCCGCGGCGGCGGTTGTTCGAGGATATCGTCAAGGTGTTCCGCAAGTCCGGCCGCAGTGTCCCGGTCTTCAACGACAAGCATCTGTCGTATTCATGGGACAACGCCAAATGGATGTACGACCAAAGTCTCGAATTGAAGTTCCCGCTGATGGCCGGTTCCAGCGTGCCGACCGCTTGGCGGTTACCGCCTTTGGAGTTTCGGCCCGGAGTCCAACTCGACAGCGCAATCGTCGTGTCAAGAGCCAGTTTCGAGAGTTACGGATTCCACTGCCTGGAGTTCCTGCAAGAATTCGTCCAGCGCCGGCGTGGAGGCGAAACCGGCGTGAAAGCGGTGCAGGCGTTGTCGGGAGAGGCCGCGTGGCAGGCTGCCAAGGACAAACGCTGGCCGGCTCATCTGATTCCCGCGGCCTTGAAGCCCGTCCCTGAATCCCGGCGATCCGTGTTCAACTTCGACGCGCTCCGCAAGACGACTGTTTTCTTGATCGAGTACAGCGATGAATTTCGGGCGGCGGTCTGTTTGAACTTCAGTTCGGAATTCACCTTCGCCGCCGATGTGGCGGGTCAATCCGAGCCGGTCGCGACCTACGCCTATTTGCCAAAACCGCAACGCGACCACTTCAGTTTTCTGTGTAATCACATCGAAACCATGTTCCGCAGTCGCGAGCCAAGCTATCCGGTCGAACGGACATTGCTGGTCACCGGCATCCTCGACGCGCTTCACGATTCCCGCGCAGCGGGCGGCAAACGTATCGCAACCCCACAACTTGCGAAACTGACGTACAAACCCGCCTAATCGAAACGACGATCTGTTGGATGAACGCGTGCAAAAACTATTTTCGAAATCGACCGTGCCTCATGACGCGCGGATACATTCAGTCTCGACGATGTGAACGCGATGTAACCGATTGCCAATGCAATGGAACGGTGCCATGGAATTGAGGACGTTGACGAAATTCGTATTCGCGGCATTTCTGGTCAGCGCGGCGTCCACGCTGCAAGCCGAGATGGAGTTTGCAAAGCTCAAAACGACGGTCGATTTTCCAGGCGGGTCTGCAGTTGTGAAGTCCGTCGACCGGAACCTGGGAATCATTCACATCACGCCGCAAGCGCGATCCGAACGGGGCTGGCCCTGCTGGTGGTACTTGAAGGTCGATGGTGCGAAGAAAGGGCAACCAGTCACGCTGAAACTGACAGCCAGTGACGGCGAATACCGACGCGGGCGTTTGCTCAGTGCCGACTGGTCTCAGCCCGATCGAGCTGCCATCAGCGTCGACAATGTGACGTGGACGCAGACTCCGAAATGTCAAAAGGCAAACGGCACGGCAACGTACAGCATCAAAGCGCCGACCGAGTCGTTCTGGATGGCCTGGGGACCGCCGTTTCTGCCATCGCACGCGGACGAGGTTCTGGAGTCGATCAGGTCGCGTTTACCGGATGCCACAATGTTTGAGCTGGCGAAGACTCGCGGCGGACGATCCGTGCGCGGAATTCGTATCGGCGGAACCGCAGACAAAGATTCGCCTGAATACGGCATCTGGATTCAGGCGAGGCAGCATGCCTGGGAAGCAGGTTCCAGTTGGGTC
>JAQBZS010000044.1 GCA_027622115.1 Planctomycetota bacterium
CTGGCGACGGTGGCTACGTCGATTGCCTGCGGCTGACGGTGAATCCACGCTGCTTAAATCGGTCGTTCGCTAATCACCATCTGCAACATTTCCATTTGAGCATTCATCACGTCGATCGCCATGCGCTGACGCATCACGTTTTTCGTCATTTCCGTAATCTCGTGTTCGATGCTGCGATTGCCTCCATCCTGAAACGTCACGTTCTTCGGCGAATTCGTTGAAGCGTGATACAGATCGCTACCAAACAGATCATCAATCGCTTGCGCATGTCCGGCCGACGTCAGACCGAGATCGGACGGTTTCTGTTGTTGATGTCGCAAAGCCACCGCATCGCTCAGAGCGCGCTCAAAGTCCTCAACCGGCAAGTCCTTCGTGCGATATCCGGGCGTCTCGACGTTGGCCAGATTTCCGACCAGCACTTCGTGACGACGCTCACCAAACGCCGCGGCCTTTTCAAGCAGCGGCACCGTGGTGGATTGCAGTAGACCGTTCAACATTGAAGACGGCTCCTATGATTGATCGCACGCAAAATAACCCCGCCTCCTCGTTCCCAATCCGGCGCCTCGGAACGAGGAATTACCACTTCAACTCGCCGGCCCAACCACACTTCGTATCTATGCCACTTTGAGTTGTGGCCGTTGATTCGAACCTGGGCCGCCTCGTGGCGGATAACCGTATTCTCGCAGCTTGCCGGACAGCGTCCGCAACCCGATCTGTAATGATTGGGCTGTCTTCTCGCGGTTGCCTTGGAATCTGCTAAACGTCGCCTCGATGAGCTTGCGCTCCATTTCCTTAACCGTCATGCCATAGCTGACGCCGTTTGCCGTCATCTCGGATGAAGACAGCCACGCTTCAATTTGTTCGGGCATGATCCATTCGTTGGTATCCAGCGAACACGCACGTTCAATCACGTTTCGCAACTCTTGAACATTGCCCGGCCAGGAATAACCTTCCAGCAACCGAATTGTTTCGATCGGGACTCGTCGCGGACGTTGGCCTTCCCGGATGGCGATGTCTTGAATCATGCGTTCCAGCATCGGCACGATGTCGGCTTTCCGCTCACGGAGCGACGGCACTTCGATCGTACGTCCGCAAATCCAATTGCAGAAACTCTGGTCAAGTTGCTTGGACCGCAGCAATTCTTCGACGTTTCCTTGCGACGATGCCACCACTCGCACGTTCGGAGCCGTTCGAGGCCACTGCGATTGCCACGATTGTTGTGATAGCAATCGTAACAGGCGTCGTTGCAGCGGAATCGAAATCGACTCGACTTCGTTTAAGTACAGCGTACCGCCTTCGGCATTGTCCAACTGGCCGGACTGCGTTCCGGGAAGTCCCGGCGTTTGCGGTGCTCCAAACAATTCGCGTTCAAACGATTCATTCGAATGCACTCCGCAATTGATGCGAATCAGCGGCCCCTTGGATCGGCCGCCCGCACGGTGCAGGCACTCGGCGACCTCGACCAACTCCGTACCCGTTTCGCCGTGTATAAAGACGGGTTCATCCACGGGAGCCGCTTGTTGAATCTGCTCGCGTAACCGCCGCGATGCCTCGGACTGCCCGCTGACGCACACTAAAGCGTCGTTCGAAATCTGCTGCTTCAGTCGCACATTGTCCTGAATCAGCCGAGACTTCTCGATCGCCGAAAACAGCGTTTGTCCCAATGCCGTCGGGTGATACGGCTTCCGCAGAATCTCGCAGCGAAACGAAGGAATGATTTCTTGGCCCCACGGCGAATCCGCGTTGACCAATCCAATGATCTGCGTCGATTGACGCGCGGTCGTGGCATGCGACACGAGCTTGGCCGCATCAAAACAGCTCTCCGCATTGTCGATCAGACACACGTCGATCGTTTCTCGCGACAAGATCTCCAGCGCGTGCGAAACATTCCAGCACAGAAATGTCTTGCACCCGCGGCTGACAACTTCGCTGCGTAACGTATGCGCGCTGACTTCGCTGTCCGCGTAAACCAGGACACAACCATCGGACGGGATAGACGTCATCATGCCGTCGTATTCTCCTATTGAATGACAAAACGATTAAGGCGAGTGGATGCCGGCTTATTGGCCGACATCCAGGAAACGATGTGTCTCAGCAGGGCCTTCTTGGCTGTATGCTTTTTGCGTCACCGAACCGTGCGAAATTCGCTGAAGTTGTTCATGCGCGGTGTCGCGACGCTCTTGTAACTCGTGAGTGCTTTTTTGATCGGTGTCCATCAGCCGTGAAACGAGTGACTCGGACTCCGCGAGCAACTCGTCGCATTGCGTTCTTTGTACGGTCTCGATTTCGTCTCGAGCGTTCTGCCAACGATCGATCATGTTGTCGTGCTGCCGATGCACTCGGGAAACACGATTCAAGATATTCTGTTTGTCGCTCAGCACGGCGAGTAACTGCGTGTAGTCGTCTTCCGCGATACACGCGCGTTGTCGTTCCGAGAGTCGTAACAACTCTTGAAAGGCGTCTCGCCGTTGTTCGAAGTAGATTTGAAATTGTTGGCCGGCCAACATCGGCATGCTCATCCTAGACGAAGGTGTTAGGTGCCATTGGGCTTGGCGTTTGCCGCCAGGGTCGAGGCTTCGTGAAACTTTTGGATCACGTCCAACCAGTCTGTCCATTCCTGTTTATTGAACGCCGTGGCTTCGGCTTTGAACGCATTCTCGGGAATCCGTTCGAGAATGACTCGGGCCTGCTTGACCACAATCCGAGATTCGGATGGCTGTCCCAGCCGATCGTAGGCCGTCTTCATGCGTAAGTAAGCAGCCAGAACTCTCGGCACCTGTGGGTACTTGTTGATGGCCTGGCTATAGGCGGTAATGGCATCGCGATAGCGCGCCGGGATGACGCGAGCCAGCGAGAAATGAGTTTCCGCGATTTCGAAATAAGAACTCTGCAACAACAATTGGCCCACGTCATCGAGACGCTCGTCTTCGTTGAGGTGGAACAAGTCTTTTTGCAGAAACCGCAGATGCTGAATCGAGTCGTTCAAAAGTTCGGTCATGCGATCCCGCTGTTCGATTCGCGCGTTTTCGGTCTCGGCAGTTTGATAGCGTTGATACGGCAACTCGGCGTAAGTCTTGAGACCCGTAGCAATCATGTAACGGGCTTCCGGGGCGTCGTCGTCGTTCGGGAATCGCAAGATGTACTCGTTAAGTTGATCGAGCGAATCGTTGAGCAGATCGTATGCGGCTTGTTTCGCGCTGACCTTTTGAGCGTTGTTTGTTTGGCCGGCTTCAGTTTCGTTTTGTGAAGCCTTCAGTGCGTTGCGAGCACGGTAGTAGAGCAAACGGCCGAGCGAGAATTTGGCTTGTCGCCATTCGGCAGCTTCCGGTCGCAGGTTGCTGGAGGCCAGCACGCGGCGCCAGGTGTTCTCCGCGGCGTCGACTTCGTTGCGTTCCAATTGAGCCGCACCCAAGAGCACATTCGCTTGAAATCCGGCAATATCCGTGGGGAAATCGTCGATGACCTTTCGCAAATCCTTAACGGCGTCATCAATCTTCCCCAGGTGCAGACGTACCTGACCACGGGTCAGCAACGCCTGCGGGATCCGTTCCTTGGGGTCACCGTCCAGGAAGAGCGTCAACTGTTGTTCGGCGGCTTTGTAATCCTGGGCGTTGACAAGATGCTGGGCGCTCGTCCAAAGCGTGGGGAGATAGCTGGACGATGTACTCCGGGTGTTGGCCAACGCCGCATAGGCAAGCGCACTTTGTCGCCAACGTTCACGCACCGACAAATTCGTTTTGAGCCGTTCGCGAAGAGGCAACTGTCGGAAGTTTGCTTCGAGTGAATCTGCCCAGCGATGGTTCGCGCGGGCAATCAATTCGAGCGATTCCTCTTTGGAGAATAGCGGCGACATCCGTTCGGCCAGCGCGATGGCGGACGAATAGCTCTTACGATCACTCCAGTCGTTCCAGGCGGTCAGGATTCGCTGCTTAAGGTCCGTCAGACTGATCCAACGGTTTCGGAAATCGCGGCTGGTCGCAATCGTGCGAAGGACTTCCTTATAGGATTCGATGGCTTCTTCATCCCGCTGTGCCGCGCGAAACAGGTCGGCCAGCGCCAAGTTCGTTGCGACTCGTTCATGCGATTTTCCGAAATTCGTCACGATCCGCTTGTAATAGGTCACGGCCGCTTCGGAATCGCCGAGCTTTTCGGCACAGAGCCCCATGAGATAGGAAGCCTGCCGCGGGTATGTTTCTTCGAGTCCGGTCTCCTTGGCGACCGCGTCGAGAATCTCGAGGGCACCGGTGAAATTGCCTTCCGCCATAAGAGTTTGTGCCCGGAAGACCTTGGTTCCCAGGTTGCCGGTCGAATCTTGCGAAACATGTTGGAGTGCTTCCTCGGCCGCCTTCTTATCGCCCATCGCCAATAAGACTTGGGCTCGCTGTAAGTAAGCGTGATCCCGTTCCGTCGCAACAACACTTGGGTCATCAATGACCGACTGGTTGGTAGCCAACGCCTTTTGCAGTTTGTCCGGCGCTTGGAGATCGAGATAGATGTTGGTCAGCTCGATCGAGACTTTCACGCGTTTCGTGGGGAACTGTTCCACGGCCTTTTCGAGCAGCGGCAGAGCCTCCTCGGACGCGCCGATGCGATGCAGGGAAGTTCCCAACGCATAGTTCCATTCCGGCAAATGGGCTTCGTCGATGGCTCGTTGTTTAGATTCGCGGAGATAATTGACGGCTTCAACGTACTTACGTTCGACCGAGGATTCGTCAGCCGCCTCGGCATCGCGAAAGGCGGCGATACCCAATACGAATTCCGTGCCACCCGCAAAGTCGGGATCCCGATAGTTAACTGCCAGCAATCGCTCGGCCAGCCCACGTGCGCCCTGACGCTTGCCGACGTCATCCGCGTGTTCAAGCAATTCGAGAGCGACTCGCAGTTTGTCTTTGTCTGATAGTCCGGCGTCGCGTAAGAGGAACCAGGTCCCGCCTGCAATGATGCCGACTACGACTGAGGCAATGAGAGCGATCTTCTTGACGCCGGAACCGCCGACCGTCACCGATTCCTCGGTCGAGACGTCATCGGTCAACGACGGATCCACGGCTCTCGGAGGCGCTGCAGCTTTTTCGGCCACGGCACGCACGGGAGCTTCGTCGGGTTTGGTGGCTTCGGCGTCGGTCATTCCAGGAGGCAATACGGAATGCGCGCGATACCCGAATGGGTCGCGGCGGTGACGGAAGGAGGTGGAGAGGAGAGGGGGATGTGAGCGGAGCTTTGGAGAGGGGCCGGTTGATAGTTTTCGATCAAAGTTTGGTCAAGATGATTACCGGCAAGTTTCGCGCGATCCGGTCTAAACATTCGCCAGGATCTGCGACAGGTCGCTGACGTCCTCGTGAGACCGGCGTGATGTCAGTCTCAGCCACATCCGGCGAGATGGCCTGCAGCGATTCCACCAACAGACGGACCTGCTCGGCCGAACTTTGCACTACGGCCTTCATTCAACAGCAGCGACCAATATGTCCGCGAGGATGCTCCGAATACCGCAGTGGAATCCCTCAATCAGGAGATTTGGAACGGCAAGCCGAATTCATGAAACCGCTTCGTTGAGTGGTGGGAGGCTGCAAACGACGGGTCTGAAACCCACACCGTCGTCACTCGGTGACTTTCTCACGCTGATCGCTTGTTTTTATCCAGATTTCTTAAAGGTCGCCGTTTGACTCGCGTTGGGGCTGACATAGGTTTGGTTAACGGGCGAGTGTCCTGCGAAGGACGGCCAAACAACCAACACGAGTTTGGAATTGCTGTCTGTTTCAGTCGGCTGTCGGCGTTCTTTTGGAGCGGCGACGGGTCGGTCGACCGACGGATTCCAGCGAAGTGAAGGTTCCCGGTCGGTTCGCCCCATTCCATTTTCGGCGAGATGCGGTGTCGCTGTCTTCCAGGCAGGGGGACCAATTCGATCCGCGAATGGACACGAACTTGGGTCGTGCCTCAGCGGGAGGTTTCGTTTCCGTCGAACTCGTGATTGTCACGAACCGACACCCTGGGCCATCAGGCTGTCCCAGGGAACTCGATGCAAGAGAGAGAGGACAACATGAAGAAGATCGCAAGCAGCATCAAACGATTTCTCAAGTCGGAAGACGGTCCAACCGCAGTCGAATACGCCGTTATGTTGGCGTTGATCGTTGTGGTTTGCTTGACCGCCATTCAGGCCATCGGCAGCAATGCCAATGCCAAGTTCAACGAGGTCAAAGCCGCCCTGACGTAAGTCGGGCCAATTGCCTCAGGAGCCTCCACCCGGCTGTCTTCTTGGCGGTCGGGTGGCTCTTCTTAATCGGACGGAACGAGCTTCAAGAGCCGAGCGAAGTTGAATCAAAAACCTGTAGCCGCAGTCGTGAGACTTCTGAATCCGGAACTTTGACGAGTCCGGCTACCGCGAATCAGCAACAACAGCCGACCCCGAGTCTTCGGGCGACGGCGACACTTTACAGGCAAACCAATGTTTCCGTTTTGGATCAATCTGAGTTCGGTGGAACTCGTCGAAGTGACCGGGTTTCTGTTGGTCATGGGCCAATACGCCCTGGGCCTGTTGACCGGACGAATTCTGGGCTGACGCAGGGACTGTCGAGCGGTAGGAGATCGATTCTCGGCTGCCGCACTTCAAGCTTCGCTACCTGCCTTGCCCCTCAAGCAGATCCTCTCCGTAATTCTTGATTGAGAAAGGTATCCCATGGATTGGACAACGATCCTGATGGAGAACTGGCACGTCAAAGTGGTGTGCCTGATTCTCATCGTTGCCGCTTATATCGACGGGAAAGAACTCCGCGTCCCGAATTGGATCACCTTCCCGATGGTGTTCTCCGGCTTGATCTATTGCACATGGGCGATGGGTTTGAGCGGTTTGGGTTACGGGATTGTGGGCATGTTCGTCGGGTTGCTGTGCTTGTTGCCGCTGTATGCGGTGGGCGGCATGGGCGCGGGCGACGTGAAACTGATGGCCGGCGTCGGAGCGTGGCTCGGCTGGCAAACGACGTTTTATGCCTTCGCGGTTTCCACGGTGGTGGGGGCGGTGATGGCGGTGCTCATGGTGCTGTATCGCAAGAGCTTTAGGAAACACGCGGTCAACTTGCTCGTGATCTGGAACGAATGGATGTCGGTCAAGGACCCGTGGGAACTGTCCAAGATCGCTGCGGAACGTAAACCAACCATGATGCTGTTGCCGTATGGAATTCCCATCTGCATCGGCTCGATCGCTTACTTCATCTACGAAGGCATGATCTAGGCGAATTGAACAACCGAGTTGTGTCGCCGGGGATACGGCATAACTCGTCACTGTTTTGCATCGGAGCAAAACAGTGAGAAACACCTGTCTTGTCGTGACGCGGTCGGCTTGCCGGCCATGCACCAGCGTCGATGCAAGACAGTGAAACAACGAAAGTGTGAGAGTGGCCGGTAAGAAGCCCCAGCGGGGGTTCGAACGACGTCGTTCATCGACGACGACGAACATCCGCTGGGGCTTTGATCCTGAAATGTGTCGCGTTTTGAGTCGCGAAGCGCGTAGGGCCGGTTCCTACCAGCCGTTGCGTTGCGGCAAGATCTGCCGAAAGATTTCAGCCAAGGCGTGAAGTTGAGGGAAATCACTCACCGGATGGCGTTTCCTCGGAGATTGGATGCGGCGACCGGAACAATCGTTACGGCCAATCCATTCGTTGTGGCCGTCATAAACTGAAGGGGTTACCGGAGTCGTGCCGATGATGTGATTGATGGAAGCGTTGCTCTCCAACTCAGTCGCGTTGTCGGTTCGTCCGGCACGTTTGCTTGACGCCGAGACTCGGTTAGTCCAACTGACTGCGGCGATCGCCAATGGGGGGGCAACTAATGAAATCGAAACCACTGATGATGATGGTAGTCGCGGGAGGCTGCGGGCTGGTCGCCATGTTGGGATACCAAGACATGATGGCCGGCAAAGCCGAAGGACAGGAAGAAACTGTTCTCGTGCTCGTGGCCGCCATCGATGTTACGTCCGGCACGAAGCTCGACGAAACTAACACCAAGTTCATGAAATATCCGAAAAGTAAAGTGCCCGAAAACGCCGTGACGTCCTACGAGCAATACGAAATGCGAGCCCCCATCCGAAAGCTCGCCGTGGATGACGTCGTGCTGACGACGATGCTGGGCGAAAAGGGCCATTTCGGTGCATCCAATAAGATTCCTCAAGGCATGCGGGTTGTCACGATTCCCGTGACGGACTCGATGAGCCATAGCGGCCAAATTCAACCGGGTGACTTTGTCGATGTGATTCTGACGTTCAAGCACCGTCACCCGGATTTGGGCCAGATCACGAAGTCCAAAGTCATTCTCGATTACATCGAAGTCTTTTCGATCGACAACAACCGCGATGGCGGTTCCGAGCCGAAGGAAAAGTTCGCGAAGAACGTGTCGCTATTGGTGACTCCACGACAGATGCCGATCGTGCCATTGGCCAAGAGTATGGGCCAACTGGAGTTGTCCCTGCGGCGACAGGGCGACGGCGAAGTTGTGGAGAACGAGACGATGGACAGCACAATTCTTAGCGATGCCGAATTATTGGCCAGCCTCCGCGACGACCCCAAGGAAGAAAAAGTCAACCAAGACAAGGATTCGATGACGGCGGAAGACGTTCGCCGGGCACTCGCAGAAGAGTTGAAGAATCAACTCGCCACCCAAAACAAGCAGCAGCCAACGGTCGTTGTCGAACCTCCGAAGGCCGAAGAATTGTGGACGATGCGAATTTACGAAGGCGACAAAGTGCGCATCGAACAGGTTCCAATCGATTCCAAGATTGAATCCAAGGATTCAAAACCGAAAGAACTAAGTGGAACCGATAACCGGGCTCTCGAAAATCCGAGCAGCCCACTGAGTTGGTTTTCGAGAGCAAAAGACGCGTGGTCGAAATCGCGGGCGACAATCACACCCACGCCAACAACCACGAAAGCCGGTTGAGCGGCGCGTAACTGTGAGTCATGGAATCTCTAGTTCGTTTAATCGTTAGCCGTAGACGTACGCGTTTTGACGTATTGGGTACGCCTTCGGCTGACGGTTAAACGAGATCGAATCATTGATGAGGGGGGGACGCAGCCCGATCGCGATGGCGATCGGGCTGCAATTTCCACCGACATAAGCCGCTCCGAGTCCTCTCGGTTGGTGGCGGAGTGAGATCTCGGACGCAGCTCGTCGAGTGGCGGAACGGAATCTGGAAGGGGTGCAGGGATGCAACCACGCTGGAAATCACGAATGCAAATTACCGGGGCCTTTATCGCGTTGGCGATCGCCGCCGGGCTGATGATTCCTTTGCGAGCACAAGACGTTCCCGCCGGATCGGCGGCCATGTCGATCGCCGAGCCCGTGTTCAAGGTGAAGCAAAAACACAGCAACATCAAGCTGGTGGAACGCTTTGCAAAAGTGATTGAACTCGACGAGGGCATCGCACGCGTTGATGGATTTGACCCGGAAATCATTGCCGTCTCCGCACTTTCCAGTCGCAAGATCCGCATTCAGGCGCTCACCACCGGGATCACCAACATCGTGCTGGTCGATCACAAAGACAACATCTACCAGCTTGAAGTGTTCGTCGCCGGAGATGTGCGGCACTTGCAGGCGTACCTGGATCAACTGTTTCCACACGCATCGGTCGAGGCCGTGGAAATTCGGGACAGCGTGGTCTTGCGCGGCTGGGTGACTCAGCCGGAAAACATCACCGAAATGGTGGACATCGCATCGCAATTCTACCCTGAAGTCTTGAATCAATTGAAAGTGGGCGGAGTTCAACAGGTCTTGCTCAAGGTCAAAGTGTTGGAAATCCAACGCTCGAAACTGCGACGGCTGGGCATGAATCTGCTGTATCTCAACAGCAACGGTTATGTGAATTCCGGACCGGGAAACATCACGCCGCTGGCCACGATTTCCGCGCCGCTTGGTGGACCTCCCGGAGTCGGCTATTCGGGTTTCGCGAATCCACAAGTTTCCTTCGGCGTGCTGGATGCCAAGCAAGCCTTCCAGGGCTTTATCGAAGCTCTTCGTGAAGAAGGCCTGTTGAAGATTCGAGCCGAACCGGCACTCGTCACCACGAACGGTCGACCGGCCACCATGCTCAACGGCGGTGAAATCCCGATTCTCGTTCCGCAAGGTTTGGGGACGGTCGCCATTGAATGGCGAGAGTTCGGCGTGCGACTCGAAGCCGTGCCGATCATCCTGGGCGGTGGTCGAGTGCGATTGGAACTCCAACCGGAAGTCAGCGAACGCGACTTCACGAATCAAGTGACCGCGTCCGGTTTGAATGTTCCCGGCTTCACCGTTCGGCGAGCCAATACGCAGGTGGAAATGAAATTCGGCGAGACACTGATGATCGCCGGACTGATTTCGACGCGTGCATCGGCCACGATGGAAAAGGTGCCGTTCCTCGGAGAACTGCCCTACTTGAGCACGCTGTTCAGTCGCAAACGATACGAAGAGGTCGAGACGGAGTTAGTGATTCTCGTGACGCCCGAGTTCGTGGCTCCGCTGGATTCGGCACAGGTGCCGGCGGGCGGGCCCGGAATGTTTTCGGATACACCCATCGATCGCGAATTGTGGAACGGCATGATGGAAGTGCCGAATTACGGTGAGCCATGCCAGAACTGTCCGCCAAGCATTCAGCCGGGTCAGTCGACACAACCGCGGCGAGCATTGATTCCGACCCCACCGTCGGTGCGATACGACCGCCCGATCCCGCCGGTGCCGGATCGTCGAACTCAGCCGTCATCCAAGAAGCCGTCACTGATTCCACCGCAACACGACGAAGGATTTCCCATTCCACCGCTACCGCTTGAGCAAGGCACCCGTCCACCCGTGCGATCACCAGGGCTGATTCAACCACGAGGACCCTCGGAAGCTCCCCCCGAAACCAACCGCGCACCCGCAGTGGAAGGATCACCGCTCAGCACGACGTTCGATTCAGCCTCTGGGCATTCCACGGCAAGTCGAGCGACGACGGGTGGCAAGATTCAACAGGTTTCACATCGGAAGCCTCGAAGACGCGGTCTGATTGCTCCCAAGTGACGCATTCCTTTCATCAGCTCAACCCAATAAAGACGGACAGCCATGAAAAAGAACGTTGTTCGATTGGCCATTGTCGACCCCAACGACACCTCGCGCAGCAAGTTGAAAAACCTGCTGCTCGGCATCGACATGGTGTGGCTGGAAGCCGAGTGTTCTCGGTATGAGTTTTTCACGGACGTTGTGCTCCAAGCGTCGCCCGATATCGCGTTAATCTCGTTGGATGCCAATCCCGAAGCTGGTTTGGCGTTGATCTCGCAAATCAGCAGCGAGCTGCCGAACTGTCACATCTTGGTGATCAGCAGCTCGCAAGAAGGCAGCTTGATTCTGCAAGCCATGCGAAACGGGGCTCGGGAATTCTTGAGCTGTCCGCTAAACCTCGAAGACTTCCTGGCGGCGCTCGACCGAATCCAGCACACATCGTCGACCGCGCGAGGCGGCGATGGGCAAGTCCGTTCGAATCAAGTCATCACGATCTGCGGCGTCGGCGGCGGAGTCGGCTGTACTTCGTTGGCGATCAATCTGGCGTGCAGTTTGGCTCAGCACGAACACAACAGCGTCGCCATCATGGATCTCGATCTCGCACTGGGTGACGCCGACGTCTGGCTCGACATCATCCCGGACTACACGATTCGCGACGTGGCGGAAAACATCTCGCGGCTGGATTACTCGCTGCTGAAACGCTCGTTGACCCGCCACGAATGCGGCGCGTTCTTGTTGCCGCGACCGGTGCAACTTGACGATGCCCACCTGATCACGGCGGAAGAGTTGCGCCGCGTGATCGCGTTACTTAAGGCCACTTTCACGCATTTGGTGATCGACACCAGCAAGGCCTACGGTCCGCTCGACTACACCGCGATGGAAGCCGCCGACGACATCTTGCTCGTGACGCAGTTGGACCTGCCGTGTTTACGTAACGTCGTCCGACTGATTCAGCATTTCGACATGCAAGAGTCGCTGGCCGAAAAGGTCAAGATCATCGTGAACCGCATCGGACTGGAAGACGCCCAGATCAGTATGACGAAGGCGCTGGAAACGATCGGTCGCGAGGTCTTCGCCAAGCTGCCGAACGATTACGCGACGATGGTTCAATCGCGCAACAACGGCGAGCCACTGCTGATGCAGTCGGCCAAAGCGAAGATCACGAAAGCCGTGGACCAATTGGCAGCGGCTCTGACGCACCGCCCGGCTGAACCCGAGGAAGCCGTTGCGAAGAAGACTCGTAAGAGTTTCCTCAGCATGCTTCGCGGATCGTAAGAGTCCGGAAGTTTATGAGACGCATGAGTCCCATACGCTTCATGCCCCATCCGACCCAGCGGTCGCTGATTCACAGCAAATACCGTTGGCAATCACCGGTTGGCTCGTGAATGCGCTGATTGATGCGTCACGCGGCCGGATTCGGACGACCTTGACAGCCAGCCGAATCACCGCCGGATTCAGCGAATCGGTCTAGGCCGGTTTCAAATTGGGTGCTAACGTCCCGCCCCCTCTCTCTGCTCCACAAGGCTCGACTCCAATTACATCTCGCGGTTTGTCCGCTGGAGCCGTGATAGCGTGCATAACGCGATCTCCACCAAACTACTTGCCATCTTGATTGCGTGTGCCCTCGTGGCTGTCGCCGCGTCGCTGCCGCACACCCACATCACTGCGCAACAGATGTCGCCGGGCGCGGGATTCCAAAGCTTCTCGGTACTCCCCAATCAGGGAGGGAGCCCGAACGGCATGTCGCCGATTTCGCAACAACAGCCAAACAATTACATGGCTCAAGGCAATTCGGGCGTGCTGAACTTCGCACCGCCGCCGACCTTCAATGCCCAGCAAAACTTCGGCGTTCAGCCAGGTTTCAATTCGCGACAAGACTTCAACTCGCAGCAACATTTCAATTCGCAACAAGACTTTAACTCGCAACAACACTTCAATTCGCAACAACATCCAAGCGGCTTCGGTGCAGCGCCACCGCAACAGTCAAACTCGACCGCGTATTTCACGATGCAACAACCGCAGCTCGGCAACTCATCGCCGAACTCGGGCATGACTCAGTCGCGACGGGCCGGGCCGCCGACTTCCGGCAATCGAGGATCATTCTGGGTTCCGCAACCTGGTGATTCCGTAATGCCGCCGAATCTCAATGATCCCTCGGTAGCCATGCCCGAGGCATTCGCGGGTTCACAAGCCCGTACTCCGAATTGGAATGCCTTTCCAAACGCCGGCAATCCGCCTGCGAAACCGTCCATCTTCGCGAGAATGGGTCAATGGAAAGACAAACTGTTCCAGAACCCGTTCCGCGGTAAACCGCCCGTTGCACCAACTCCCGAATTCGGCGATTGGACGTCTCGGAATCTGGGGCCGAATGTTGATCCCATGGCGCTGCCCCGGGATTGGCGGACGCGGGCGATAAACCAACCGGCCATGAATCCCCAATATCCACCCGGCGGAATGCCTCAGCCACTTTCAAGTGCCGACCCAAGCCATTTGCTGACGAATGGGTCAATGCTGGCTTACGGTCCATCACACAATGTGCCTCCTTCCAGCTTCGCCAGCGGACCGTCCGGGAGGACTCCTTATACCGGGATGCAACCTTATACCGGGTTGCAACCTGATCCAGGAATGCAACCTTATCCCGGTGGGATGTCGGCCGGCGCTATGCACCCTGGGTCGCCTCAGCCCGGCATGTCGCCTTACGCAGGCGCAACACAGCCAGGTTCGATGCCGCCGCTTGCGAACATTGCACCGGGTTCGATGATGCCTTCGGAGAGCATGTTCCCGCCGACGTCCGCAGGACCACCACTTATGAAATCGTCCGACGTCTCGGTGACTCCACCGTGTTACGGGGGCAATTGTGCGTGGGGATACAGCGTGTTGCCGGACGGTTTGGTCTACAAGCCATACCTTGCCGGCCCGCGAGAATCTCGCATCGCGGCCTCATTCCTCAATGAAACCACTCACGGTTGGGTGTGGGACGGCGTGATCGGCGGGCGAGTCGGTCTGTTCCGCTACGGCACGACCGGCGGCATTGCAGCGGAAGGCGTACAACTCGATCTCGAAGCCGCAGTCTTCCCCAGGCTAAATCTGGAAGAACGCTGGGAGTTGGAATCGGCGGACTTCCAATTCGGCATGCCGATCACTTGGGCTCCCCAAGGCAAACCCGTGCAGTTCAAATTTGGCTTTTACCATTTCGGTTCGCACTTTGGTGACGACTTCATTCGCCGCAACGCCTTCGTTGTCCCCACGAAAACGTACACTCGCGACGCGTTCAATCTGGGCATCGCGCTGCAACTGACCGATGCCATTCGCACCTACACGGAAATCAGCATCGCGTTTCAAACCGAAGGCGCGGCCAGCCCGTGGCAATTCCAATTCGGTTTGGACTACTTGCCGATGACGGCCTTTTCGCAGCGTGGAGCACCTTTCTTCGCGATTAACGGCCTGTTGAGAGAAGAGGTCGACTACGGCGGCGGCGTCACCGTCATGACCGGTTGGCAGTGGCGAGGTCGCGATACCGACAATCGACTGCGGCTCGGGCTGCACTACTTCAACGGCAAGTCCAATCAACTCGCCTTTTGGAACGAGCACGAAGAACTGCTCGGCCTCGGCGTGTGGTACGACTTCTAAGGCAATTTCCACGGTGGTGTAGGTCGGGCACTCTTGCCCGACTTTCCCACACAGAAAACCATCCGAATCCAGCCGCTTGATCTGCGTGGTGTAGGTCGGGCACTCTTGCCCGACTTTCCCACAGGAGACGGGCAAGAGTGCCCGACTTTGCCACAGGAGACGGGGAAGAGTGCCCGTCTTTGCCACACAAGACGGGCAAGAGTGCCCGTCTTACACCGTGGTAAACTGTCTAGAGCTTGGCGGACAACAGCATCAGTGAATCGCCTAAAGTGGGAAACGTTCCCAATGTCGCCGCCGCTCCGATCGCCAGATTTTCGTCCGTTGAACGTTCAAGCGACCGCATCAAGCTTTCGCAAACGCCGCCCGTCTGCGTATCCTGGAGATGGACGCCCGAGAAAACGGCATCCAGCATCTGCAATTCACAGCTCGACGTTGGTTCATCGATAGGCGAGCACCAAATCGAGCGATGGTGGTGTGGTAAGGAGACCTCACCACATTTTTAGACTTCGTCAAGGTTTGTGGTTTAATGTCGACTGAAGAAGAGTTCTTACTGCGTGAACAAGACGGCGACATTCTGATTCTCATGCCGCACGGCGATTTCATGAAGATTCGTGAATCGCAATTCCGCAACGAATACAACGAAATCTACCGCATTCTGACGACCACCGACGTGAAGCATATGCTCGTCGATTTCCAGGAGATCGAGTATTTCGGTTCGACGTTCATCGGCATCCTGATTCGCTTGGCCCAACGCGTCAAAAAGAGCGGCGGCAAATCGGTGCTGTGCAATCTCAACGAACGCATGCAGGATGTTCTGAAGAACCTGATGCTGTTGGAGAACGTGAAGGTCGATTTCTTTTGCGGCTGCTTCGATTCGCGAGACGAGGCGATTTCACAAATCCGCAACGGCGGTGTGGCTTAGCTTAGAACGCGAACAGATTCAACTTTCCTGACCCTACCGTTTTCTATGTGCTGAGACCCCTGCCAGCTTGTCTGGCAGGGGAATCAGGTTCGCCAGTTCCGAGCAGCCACGAAACCTGATTCACCTGCCGGGCGAGCCGGCAGGGGTCTGACTGCTCAGTCGCATTGCGTTCTAGCTTCCAACCTTGTTCACCCGCCTAGCCCGGATTATTCACTGTAGGGTGAGTCGAGGTCGTAAACCGTTGGTGCGTCATCAGCAAACCAAT
>JAQBZS010000045.1 GCA_027622115.1 Planctomycetota bacterium
TCGCCGTGGTGGCTGATGAGCCACTTGCTACTGCGATCGAAGCGTTGATGTTCCGGTTGGCTCATTCGTACCTCGGTTTTGCAACAAGCGACTCAACCGGTTTTAACGCGCCCATCACTGGCTGATTTTAACGCGCCCAATGACTGGCGCGTCGGGTTACCTCAATCCCGGTTTTTCAATGACTGCTATCCTAGCAGTGTTGGTCGCAAACCGTTTCAAACCACTTGATCCGTCAGGTCAAGTTCCGGGTCGAACCACGAGATGTGCATGGGATTCTTGGTGATGACGATGCCCAGCCCACGGTCCAGCGCTATCCGCCTGGGGGCGCGTTGTTCGTCTTGATCAAATACTAAAGTCGCCGTATTAGATTGGACTCAGTTGGCGCAGGGATCGTCGCCTCGCGGATTCAATCGCGGCATTGATTGACTCGGGATTTGGCAGGTTCCAGGCGTGATTTCCACAAAGACGGGGTCGAAGCACTGCATGCTCCCAAGCCGCTCGGGAAACCGTTCCGAGACGACAACGGAGTCAGTGGTCACAGCTTTATGGGAGCACTGCCGTTTCTCAGCGCGGCAAAAATGACCGACGACCCCTCCGCAAGTTGGCACTTTATGGGGGGGCGATGGCGACCGGTCTTTCTCGTGTCAACGATGGCGATCACTATGCATCTCAAGCGCTGCTTGGCTGGTGGCTGGCAATGCGGGCCGCCGACGCCGTTGATCGCACTCAAGATGCCTCGCGTTGCTGGTCCATCGTGCCGTACCCCGATCCACAGACCACTGGATTCGGGGTACAACTGGCGTACTGATCGAGGCTGAGCCGCGGCATTCCCTGCTATTGCAACGTGATTGTGATCCAGCCGTCCGTCACGCTGATACTGGTGATTAGCAGGTTCAATTCCTGCTTACCCTTCTTTTCATCCGCCGGAACCGTGATCACTCCGTCGATCAAACGATCCTCGATCGCCGATTCCAGCTTCTTACGGATTACGGCCGTGCGGGCGATGTTGAGGCTCGATCCGGCAACTCGCACACTCCCACGCGTCAGTTGGATGTTCTTGCCGCTGACCGCCAATCCGAGTGGGATGGTGATCGTTTGAGTGGGGATGTCCTCTTTTCCTTCCTGTTTGAAAGCGGACTTGATCGAAACGCGGACTTCGCCGTCGTCGAACTTGAAGCGGATCGGGTCGTTCTTGTCGAAGGCGTACTTCACGGGAGGCTCATTGTCCTCTTCATCCTTGGCGGCAGACTTCATGGTCTTCAACGACACCTTCTTGCCGAGGAGATCCGAGAGCGACTCTTCGAATTCCTCGATCACGCGGTCTCCCGTCAGTTCTTCGCCGCGGAGCGCCATCTTGTCGATCGCGTTATTGACGAGCGACTCGTGAATCTGAATCGAAACACCAGTGCCCGGAGTCTTCACGCTGGGAGCCAGACCGCCGCCGACTTCCTCCGAACCGGAGATTCGTGAACTGATCCGCAGGAACGATTCGTTGGTGCGGAACAAGCTGGCTGATGGATAAAGTCCGGTCTCTTTGAGCTTGCCGTAGAGTTTCTTTTCGAGATCCTGGTTGGTTGTCGCGACAAACTTATCAACTTCCTTGTCCATTTCCGGCACCACGCGATCACGGATTCGTGACCGAGCAATGGCTTCCGACTGCCCGCGTTTTTTGCGAGCGGCATTCATCGCAATGCTCTCACCGAAGATCGGCAAGGCCGTATCTGCACCCGTGGTGGTGTTGTTCGCGTTGACTTGAATTTCGGCCTGCTCGGCGCTCAGCTTCTTTCCGTCATACGTCAGCGGCTTTTGAGCCCAGAATTGATGGTAGCCGGACGTGAAAATCGTGGCTTGGCTGGTCACACCGCGGGTTTGGCTGTGCGTCACGCCCTTGAGCGTGATGTTGAAGCGAGCCTCCGTCGTGCTGGGCTTCAAGTCGATGCCGGTTGTCGTTTCCGTGGACTGGCTCCCACTGACTCGCGCCCCCAAAATGTAGTCATTCACAGGACCGTTGTCGTTCCGATTCTCTTTCATCAGCCGATCCAAGAACGCTTCCGACGCCACGACTTGCAAGTTGTAGTTGAAGTAGTGCTGCTGGAGCGCACTGCCGAGCCGAGCAGCACCATCGGGAGCGAAATCGATCACCGCTCGATAAGCGTCTCGCGCGGCGAATGCGGCTTCCTTGCTGCCGGTGGCTTCATGCAACTCCAGTGATTTCGTCATCGCCGCCAAGGCTTCGCGAAGTTTCTGAGCCGATGCAGCGTTCGGCGGTTCCTTGTCGGATGCCGCGAGATATCCGTTGATGGTGCTTTCGAGCTTTGCGAACTCCGGCTTTTCCAGAAACTTGCGTTGAGCTGCCGCCAGCATGTCCTTGCCCGCCAGACGCTTGGACACACTCTTCAAGACCTCTTGATCGGCACCGTCGCCCGCGCTCCACGCCGCCAGATCATCGACCCGAACAAACACTTTCCAGCCGGCCCCTTTGCCCTGCTTGGAATCTAGGTACTTCCCCACCGCAGCATTGGCGGTGGTGACGGCTTGTTTCGCCTTGGCGATGGTCTCGCGACGGGCGACTTTGGGATCAATGTCAAGCGTGTCCAGGATCGCGGACGCAACATCCAGTCGCCGTTGGAGCCGACTCGAAAGACTGCGGAGTCGTGCGTGGATTGCGACGTAACGCGGGTCGGCAATGGCCTCGCTCATGATCGCGAGTTGAGTGTTCAGGTTTGTAATCACAGCCCGCTGTGCGGCGACGTCCAAGTCTTCATTTTCGTAAAGACCGGCAACCATCCCCGCTGTTTTCTCGCTCCAGGCTTCCCAGTTCTTGTGAATGTCCGAGAAGTCTTCATAGGACAGACCCGTGGGACTTTCGCTGGGGAGAATGCCTTGCAGACCGACCGCCGCTGCTTCAGGTTTTTCTTCTTGACCGGGAGCCCAGTTTGCCGACGTCAATGCAATGAGGCTGGCGATCCCGAGAGCACACATCCCGAAGCGGGACGATCGCAGTCGCTTTGACGAGGACGCTGTTGAATCGAAGCGGTTGTTCATGGTGTTCCTTCCGTGAGTTTCTGGGCGTGTCTGCCCAGAATCCAGTCTGTCGTGGCCAATTGAACTGCATCCCTTGCTTACGGGCAGAATTTGCAGGAAAGCGCGCCCGGGTCGAGATGTACTGAAGCGACGATGGGGACTCACCAAAGTTGACGAAACAGCGCTCGCTTCGAATTTCAACTCTGGGTGTATCGTCTCATGTCCGGCCTGTGCAACCAGCCAATCCAGTGCCTTGATGACGATCAATCCAGTTCCCCCAATCAAGCGGGCGCAGCTTAGTTGACCCTCAAAATCGGTGCAATCAACACAAATCGCCCAATGTTCGTTTGTGATACGGGCACTCTACTCTTGCCTGTCTTTGCCACGGAAGACGGGCAAGAGAAGAGTGCCCGTCTTACGGTGAATTCGTGAATCGCGAGACGTCGTGCAGAAACCGACTCCATGCACCGTCATGAACCGGAGATTCGTGCAGCAAAGTTTCCAATTGAGCAAATCTGTCCGCAGCGACGGACGGCAATGATGGCCGCTGATCCGGGCTCGTTGCCAGCAGTTTGGCGGCGAAGCTCCGCAATCCGATCGGTCCATCGGCCGAGGTCAACACCGCGTCTTGTCGCAGCGGTCGGCCAGTGAGCGTGTGAAACAGGATCGAACCAACGCAATACAAGTCACTGCGAATGTCGACTCGTTTGCCCTTTGATTTGAGTTCCGCCGGCAGATACGCCAACTCCGCAGCGTCGCTCGTTCTGGCGTGCTGGGATTTCGGAGTTCCGAATCCAGTCAGTTTGACTTCGCCGCCGACGCCGATCAGCACTCGTCCGGGCGACAATCTGCGATGCACCATTCCTTGCTCATGCGCGGCTGCGAGTGCTCGACACAGCGACCTGCCGATACGGGCCGCCACAAGCGGATCAAGTTTCCCCATTCGCTTGAGCACCTGATCGAGTCCCAGTCCGCGAACACATTCAAAAACACCGAAGAGTTGGTTGTCAATGTCCGCGATGCGATAGCAGCGAATGATGTCCGGTGACTTGAGGTCTTCCATCAATTGCCAGGATCGGGTCAGACCGGACTGAATCTGCGACTCGTGACGCCATTGAAGCTGCATACGCGTGATCGCCACGAGCTGTCCCGTTTTTTGCACCCTGGCTTTCCACGTTTCGGTCCAATCGCCCACATTCAGCGGCTCGATCAGGGTGTACTCACCGACTCGCAGGTCCGCGCCATTGCCGGATTGCAGTTGGTTGGCCTGGTATTGAGAAAGCAACCTTTGCGAAATGAGTTGCGACAGCAGCGCGGTTTCACTCGCGGGCATTGCTTTCATCGTCGCCTTGACCTGCTCGTCCGCCGCGAGATGCAAAGCAACGATTTGACCGGCCAATCTCTTCACGGCCTCGGGCGACCCGACGGAATCCGGTTTGGAGACACGCTTCACTTCCGGCGCCTGGAGTTCGTTGGTGCGGATCGCCCATTCATCGAATACGTCGTCCAGGTGTAATTGATCGCTGGTCAATTGATCGAACGACTCACCGAAGACCGCGCGAACCCGATCCAAGTTGCCCCGCAGGTTTTCCAGGCCGGCGACGTAGCGAGCATGTCCCGCGGAGATCGCGGATTCTCGCGCGAAGAGCATCGTGGCCCGCTTTCTGAGATCGACGCTCTTCTGCTGCTGCTCGGTTGCCTTCGACGCGAGTTCACTCTTCTGCTGCTTGAGATCGTCTTGAGCTGCCTGTATTTCCTCTTGAGCAGTTGCCAACTTCTGCTGCTCGGCGACAAGACGAACCTGCTCGTCGTTGCATTCCGCACGAAGCTGATCGAGATGTGTCCGTTCGAGTTCGGTCTGTTGCACGAGTACGGTGCTGAGGTCATCCGATTGACCATCGCGATCACGAAGCTGGTCCGTTTCAACTTGCAGTGACTCACGTTGTTGAGCAACGTCCGCTTGCTGCTTGATGAGTTCCGTCTCTCGCTGAGCAACGTTTTCGGATTGCAGATCGAGTGCGCTGGATCGACTCTCGACTTCCTCGCGTTGTTTCGACAGTTCGACCTGCCGCGCGTCGAATTCTTCAGTTCGCTTCGCGAGGTCTTCCATCTGTTGTTTGAGTTTGGTTTCCGCCTGCCTCAGCGACACGGCGCGTGTCTCAAACTCGGTTGCGGCGGCGTCCTGGTCTGCATGTTGGCTGCGGACTTCTTGTTCGCGTGCAGCAAGCTTCGCACGGTCGGCATCAAGTCGCCGCACGTCGTCGTCGATTTGCTCACGTTCCAAAGTGAGTTTGGCCCGCGTGACGCCGAACTCGGCATTTCGCGACTGCCAGATCACTCTGAAGTTTTCCAAGCTGTTGCCGTTGTGATTCGACTTCCCGCGTCTGCTGTTCAAACGCCTCGCGATCCGTCTTGAGTTGGCTGAGTTCATCCTGCAATTGCTCGTGCTCGACGGCATGGTCCGCCAATCGCCGGTCGATCTCCGCCGCCGTTTTCGCGAGTTCGATCTCGCGTTCGTCCATGCGAGTTACGTGTTGACGGTGTGCGGTCTTGGCTTCTTCAAGTTCCGACCGCGACTCCTCGATTCTCGCTTCCATCTCCTGCAATTCGGTTTGCGAATTGGCAAGTTCGGATTCTTGCACGGCGAGCAGTTCTTGCGTCGTATTCAGTTCCGTGATCCGGAGTTCGTATTGCTCCCATTCCTCGTCGAATTTCCGCTGATGCTCACACAAGGCTTGTTGGTCGACTTCAAGCTGCGCGCGGTCGCGCTTCGTTTGTTCCTGTTGATCCGCTTGCTCGGCGGTCGTTTGCCGCAATGCATTCGCCTGTTTCGCAAGCTCGAATTCGCGGGCATCGATTTTGCCAACTCGGAGTTGTTGGTCAGCTGCTTGCTTGTCGAGTTTGGCTTTCAGTTTTTCGAGGCGGGTGAGCGATTGCTGGGCAGCTTTCTCCGCTTCGCACAACGCCGAATCGCGTGTTTCAAGTTCCTTGGCGGCGGCCTTCGCGGTTTTCTCCACGTCCTTCAGCTTCCGGACCCGCTCCTCGTGCCGCGCCCGCGCCGATTCCAGCTTCGCGGTGTCGTTGGCCAAACTGCGCCGTTCGGCTTCGAGCCGTTTGACGTGTTCCTTGAATTCCCGAGTCTCCTGCAAATGCGCCAGTCGCGACTCTTCCAAGCCGGCCTTCGCGGATTCCAGGAGCGCTTCCGCTTCGGCGCACTCCGCCTGACGTTCGTCCAGATCGGCCACCCAGCTTTCATTCTTGGCCGATTGCCTCTGTAGCGATTTGTCGAGCTGTTCCAGTTGAGTCTTCGTCTCCTGAAGTTCCTGTTGCTTCCCATTCAACAACGCATCCCGCGCTTCGAGTTCCGATTCAAGACTGCGTAGCGCCGATTTCTCCGCCTGTAGCGCTTCCTGTTGCACCGCATGCTGCCGTTCGTCCGCTTCCAGCCGCACCCGATCTTCGCCTTGACGAGCCAGTTCCGACCGAACTTCATCGCGTTGCCGTTCAAGTTCCGCGACGTGTTCGGCGTGTTCGGACCGTGCTTTCACGAGGTCCGCTTCGGCCGTCGAGACGTTTGATTCGCGCTCGACGATTTCGAGGTCACGCTGCTCGCGAAGCAACGACAGCTCTATCAGCTTCGCCTCACGCTCGTCCAAACCAACGCGGGCCTTGTCCAAAGCTGCCTGATCCGCAACCGATGCCGCCTCACGTGTTGCGAGTTCAATCATCTGCTTCTTGATCGCTGCTTCCGCGATCTTCAACTCGGCAAGCTGTTCCGCGAATCGCTGGTGATCTGCATCAAGTTCCGCTCGCTCTTCAGTGAAGGCCGCTCGATCAGCCTCCAGCCCGTCCCGCTGTTGCTCAAGGTTTTCCAACTGCCGCTTAACGTCGTCTCGCTGTTGGTCAAGTTCGTTCGCCGCGACCGCCTGCAATGAATCTCTGGTATCCAGCTCGGCGGCGTGCTTCTCATTTTGCAACGCCCGCTGCTTCAGCTCTTGTTCCAGTTCATCAAGCTCAGTCCGCGATTTCTGTAGGTCTTCGTCTGCCTCGTTCAGCGCGGATTCGCGCAGCGAACAATCCGCCTGCTGTTCGCTCAGTGTGACTTGGGCGGACTCCAATTCTGCAAGTTGACTCGCGTGAAGCTCGCGGTCCGCGACGAGTTGAGCTTGTTCCGTTTCCAGCCGCCCGCGATCCGCGTCGATCTCTTCACGCTCGGATGCCAGTTCCGCGACCTTGCCGGCGAGTTCGGATTCGCTGTCGCGCAACGCCGACTCGGCCGACTCCAACCGAACCACTCGCTCGGAAGCCCGTGAATCGAACAGCGAGCGTGTGCGATCAAATTCCCGCTGGGCTTCCTGCAACTCCGTTTCGAGCGTATCCACAGTCGATTCACGCTGACGCACCAAGTCTTCGGCAATCCGCACTTCGCTCAATCGGGCGTGGACCGACTGATCGATTTGCTGACTCGAATCCGCGAACTCCGATTCCCGCGCGTCGAATTGATCCTGTCGAATTTGCAGAGCTTGTTCCGCGGACCGTAGTTCGGCCGACCGACGTTCGTGATCGCTCAGCCTCGCTTCAAACTGCTGCGCCTGCTGTTCGAATTGCTCGATCTCGCGATCATGCCGACTTCGGTCTTGTTCGAATTGGTTCAACCCATCCGAGTACTCGGCCTGCAACCGCGCCAGCACGGATTCGCGTTCCGTCACGTCTTCAAGCTGCATTTCGAATTGACGTCGCTCTTCGACGAGAAGCTGACGCTCTTCGCCGAGCTGCTCGCGTGCCTGTCGATTGATGGCACGATCCTGTAGGAGTCCCCGCTTGGTGCGGTCGCGCTCTTCATGAAATCGAGCGACCTTGCCGCTGAGTCTCTCCTCGGCTTCGGCCAACGCGGATTGCCGCTGTTCGATGCCTTCGAGTTGCTCGTCCAATTGCCGTTCGCGGGAAACGTGGTCCAGAGCGCTGAAATCGAGCTTGGTGTCGATGCCGATGGATGTATCCGACATGGACTCGACCGGTTGAAAATCCGTTTCCAGCGTCAGCGAGAACTTCCCGATTTCCAGAACATCGCCGCTGCTCAGCAGTGACGACTGAACCGGAATGCCATTGACGCGAATCCCTTCCGAGTCCATCGAGATAATGCAGTGTGCGTGGCTTACCGATTGCGACTTCAACTGAATATCGGCCCCATTGGCGGAGCCGATCAGTGTGGTGTGCCGCAAGATGTTCTTCAGCTTTTCCGGCACGTCCTGCGCGCGAACGAGCAGACGCGCGTAATTGGTGCCACGTATGGCAAGAGGCAGAGTCGCGCCGTCGACTTGCACGAGGTCCGCACCGCTCATGGAAGTCCCCGCGAACTCGAAATCAGCGGAGGGATCCAGGAATGGCGAGTCGTGCCGACGTCACGACGTGTGGTGTCTCGACGCTGCCAAACCTGAAAATCGCTGACCCGCAATTGAATGGTGGTTATGGGTGAAACCGGCCGTCAGATGCATCGAGCGAGCTATTCGTTCGCGACTCGACTCTACCATCAATTCCCCAAACCCGACAATTGGCAATTCGCGGTTTGGAGTGCCCGTCAAGTCGGAGTACTCCAAAATCGGAAATCCTTACCAGTTCTTACGACTTGCTGAGCGAAAGCAGCCACGCCATGAGGTCTCGGAATTCCTTGTCGGTCAGCAATTCACCTTGATTGTCCGGCATGCCGGAGCGTGTCGACTTGATGCGCTGGTCGATTGCATCGATGGGGATCGAGATTTCCCGACCCGCATTGTCCACCAGAATCAAACGTGCTCCCTCCGTCTCCTTGATCAGCCCGTTGTGGATTTTGCCGGCTTTCGTCACGACGGTCGACGAGCGGAACGCCACGTCGACGTTGCGGTTCGGCAGCAAGATGTCCTCGGCCAAGCGATCGAGACCTCGGCTGCCGATGCCGTCCAGATTCGGGCCGACTTTCTTGCCTTTGCCAGCCACCTGATGGCACACCGCGCACTTTTTCACAAACAATACTGCTCCCAATTCCTGCGAGCCGGACGATTGCAAATAGCTGCGTTTCCGTTCGGCAATCAGCTTGATCAGTCGCTCGTTGTCGTCCGGCAAATTAGAAATCAATGCGGCGACGCGTGCTTGCAAAGTGTCTTGACCGACAGCCTTGATGCGATCGGCGATCGCGGCTCGCTTCAAAAGTTGCGCGGCGGCGCGACCGGCTTCCACCAGCGAAACCAACAGATCGGCTCCGCCGGCATCGGTGCAGAGTTGCTCGGCCAGCCGAGTCTGTTCGGCGGCCGTGCCGACTTGCATGGCCTGACTTAGCAGTTCTTTCGCGGCTTCGGGCCGCATGCCGACAACCGCGTCGAGTGACTGCGTTCGCAATTCCGCGTCGGCTCCGGCGATTCCGGGAACGACCGCCAAGGCCGTCAAGCGGCTGTCCGGATTCAACCGTGCGAACGCGGTCGCGAAGGCGACGGCCGTCTCGCGACTGATGCTTTGCCGCCGAAGAGCGTCGGCGAGCGGCTTCTGAAACTCGGTCAAGCGAAAGTCGCCGATCAACTCCGCAGCCTGGCGATTGTCTTCCACAACCCCGCTGGGATTGAGCCGCTCTTCGGAGAATCGGCCGGCGGCCAACCACCCGTATCCGCTGCCGGTGTCGCCGTCGATCAGTTCGACGTAGACGCGTCGCGGCTTGGCGGTCGTGAATTCCATGCGATGCGCGATGTCGCTGCGTGGCGGCCACCACGTGTGAATGACTTCGTGCGTGGCCGCGTCTTTCAAACGGACCGAATTCTTCTTCTGAGCAGGCTTGTCCGGAAACCCGTCGTGTCCGGCGAGGTAGAACGTGAACTTGCCCGTCAAGTCGAACGGGGACGAACGATAAATACCGGTCCATTGCTCGCCGCGCGGGATGCTGCTGAAGAGCGGCACGTTGACCGAGCCGTCCAACGTGCTGCGACGCTTCGTGAGTTGGAACGGATTGCCTTGATCCGGAGTTCCCGGATGCGGGGCAAACGTCCAAGCGAGCGGTTCGACAAATTTGATGGCCATCGGTTTGGAGGGATCGATTCGCAACAGCCTGGCTGTCAACGTCGTTGCCCATTCACGAATGGCGGTCGGTGGTGGGTCTCCTCGTTCATCGAGCCCAGCCCGAGCGGCCTGCAACAGTTCCAACTGGAAAACGGTATCGCCCTCGAATTCATGTCGAGCCGCAGCGGCCAATTTGGCAACCGATGCGGCCGAAACGAATCGCACGGCGAATTTCATGTAATCGGACATCGTCCCGCGATCCACGTTCCGCAACATGCCGATGCGATCCACGAGGAACTCGCCGGCGGCGGCGGTCTTGATCGCCAAACTGATGCCGGCGATCAACTCGACGTCGTGCGGTTCGATCGACTTTGTCAGCCCACGAAACCATGAGGGGTTTTGCAAGTGGTTTCGCAAAGCCATGCGAAGCACATGACGCAAATGCACGTCTTCTTTAGGTGTCTTGCGATGCAAGGCGATCAATGGTGCGATCAGGCTTTGAAACGAATGCCGCGTGGCGGCGGTGGCGGCGACTCGCTGGATCGGCGGGAATCGCTCCAGTCCGTGCGAAATCCAGGTCGCAGTTTGTGGGGGTGCCGGATGAGTTTCGGCCAGCATCCGAAAAGCATGCATCCGCCCGTAAACCGTGGGGTCGTTCATCGCGCGACCAAGATCCTCATTGCTCAATGCGCCGAGCCGATGGAGTACCCAATTCGCATGCGCCCGAATTTTCAGATTCTTCGATGTGCTTGCGGCTCGAAGCGATTCGAGTGACGCCTTGCCGAACTCATCGACGAGCTTGTCGGCGGCCAACATGCGGCGCGTGAGATTCGGCGACCCGAGTTCCTCAATTGTCGCTGCGACATCTCCGCCGACTCGCGGTGCGACTTTCGATTGACGCGGACCACCGTCCCGCCACTGATTATGCCCTGTGAACGCAATTCGCCAAACGCGACCGCGGCGTCGATCGCGTCCGGCATGATCCAGCCCCACTTCGTAGTGCCCGATGATGCGGTTGTAGAAATCGGCCACGTACATCGCGCCGTCGGGTCCGATCTGCAAGTCCACCGGCCGAAACCACGGATCGCCCGACACCAGGAAATCCGGCTCCTCGTGAGCCCGAAGGCTGGAACCCAAGTGCTGCATTGAATTGCGATTGATGCGGCAGGTCATGACGTTGCCGCCAAACGTGTTCCCTTGAAACGCGGCCGGAAACGCATCCGCGTGATACTTGACGATCCCGCCGATTGCCGTCGAGCCGTGTAAGTGGTCCATCACGTTCGGCACGTAACCCAGCCCGTCATGCGGCTTGCCGAAGCTGTCGTAATAGCCGCCTTGGATCAGCAAGTTGATCGGCTTGGTATGGCAATCGGCGACGAACAAATCGCCCGTTGGATCAAACGCCAATCCGAACGGGTTCACCAAGCCGTGCGTGTAGTGTTCGACCCGCGACCCGTCCAGCCGCATGCGAAACGTGTTGCCGGAATTCATCGCGATCCGATTCCCATCGGTGCCGGCGATGGTCGAGCGGTTGTTGAAGCCGTGGCAGGCATACAGCCAACCGTCGTAGCCGCGGCGAAACGCGTTGCACATGCCGTGCGTGTCCCGACTCACATCGAACGGTCCATACAACTTTTGACGCACGTCCGCTTTGCCGTCGCCGTCGGTGTCTCGCAGCCACAGGATGTTGGGAATGCTGAAACAGATGACGCCGTCTTGATAGGGGTACAAGCCCATCGGAATATTCAGTCCGTCGGCAAAGACCGTGACGCGATCGAAGTTCCCGTCGCCCGTGGTGTCTTCGAGGACGCGAATCGAGTCCTGCGGCTTGCGGTCGACCGGCGCGGCAATCGGGTACTCGCGAGAACTCGAAACCCACAGCCGGCCCTTGGCATCAAACGCCATGTTCATCGGCTTGTCGATTTGCGGCTCGGCGGCGACCAGTTGCACTTCGAAGCCCACCGGAACCACAAAGCTCTGGAGTTCCTCGGCGGGCGTCAGCGGTTTCGTGGTCCGCACGACGTTTTTGAATTCCGCCGACCCAATCTGTCGCTTGATGGCCGACAAGACCCTGGGTGGCTCATTCACGCCCTTCTCACTCAGCGTATTGAACACGATCGCCGTGCCCAGCTTGTTGCCGACCACCACATCGGGCCGTTGGTCTCCGTTCAAGTCGCCCACCGTGAGTTGCGTGCCGACGCCCACCCGTTCATCCAGCAACCGTGGCTCGAATCGCACACCACCGGACAACCGAACGGTTTGAAACCAATACAGCACGGGCAGTTGATACGCGCCGGGATCGTTGCCGCCATGCGCGAAGTACCGCTTGCCCGTGATCAAGTCCTTGATCCCGTCGCCGTCATAATCCACCAACGCCAAACTGTGCATCTGCGAGACGTTGACTTTGGCCTTCTCATCGAACTGACTCGGCAAAATCACGTGCGGGACGAAGCCGATGTCGCCGCCGCGTGCTCGTTGTTCAAACCAAGACAGCCCCCAACCGTGCGCGTTCTGCACGGAGACGACATCGTTGTCGCCATCGCCGTCGAAGTCATAAGCAAACATCTGCGAGCCGCCGGATTGCGCGAACGGAAACCCATGCAGTCGAAACAGCGTCTCACCCGGAATCTGCTCCCACCACCCGTTGCGTTCCAGCAGGTCCGGTCGACCGTCGCCATTCACATCACCGACACCCATGCCGTGCGTAAAGCCGCCGTAACCGCGATTGGGAGTCACGGCCGTGAACACCCACGGTGCGGTCGGTTTGGCGGGATTTGGCGAGCCGTATCCGAAGGCCCCGTTTTGCACGCACACCAACTCCGGCTGTCCATCTCCGGTGAGATCCACGAAATCGGGAGACTCGCCGCCGACTCCTTCGAGTGCCGGATGCATGGGCCAGTGCCCGCTTGCGAAACCGGGATTGGCAAACCAGTGCGCTCCCCGGTCGGGAAAGCCAACGACCAGAATGTCCGGTCGGTCGTCGCCGTTGAAGTCGTGCGTGAAGGAAAAGAAGTGGTCCGAGTAACTCGCGATCGAAACAACTTTGGGCGGCATGTACGCCGTGCGTCGCAGGAATTCCGGACCCGCATACCAATATGGTCCCGAAACAACATCCGGATGCCCGTCGCTGTTGAAGTCCGCAATCGACGCGCCTTCGCTCTCGAAGCTGTTCGAGAGGATCAGGTGATTCGACTTCGATTCATCCGCAGCGAGTCGGTCGGCAAGCAACAATACGAGCAATACGCAGATTGAGCGAAGAATCGACATCAGGGTGCGACCTCAAAGGTAGGCTGGTTCGGGTTGCCTCCCCGTTTATCGTTCGCTCGATGACATGATTCCACCCAACCGCGATTTACGGCTCCTTGATAACACCGGACGCGCGTGGTGGCTGATTTCATCAACCGCTGGGGCGCTCGCGCAATGGGGCCAGAGTTGTGGGTTTTCGCGGGTGAGCCGCAGGCCGTAAGGCCTCGGGCGCAGCTCGGTGCCCGGTCGCTTACGCGTCACGGCTCACACTCGCTTCGAGCGGCTGACCCCGTCTGAGCCGTCGTTGGGTAGTGCAAAAAATCCACGGAAATCGGGGCAAGCCCGGACGCAGCACGGCTGAGGGCTTGCCGCGATCTTCCGCCTTCTGCACGACCACTGCCCACGGCGTGCGGTTCAACGAGCGAACGCCGAAGTGGCGCTGTCCAATTCGTTAGGCGGCGCCAACGAGCGAGTGTTCGACTTCACGTTGTGGAGCATGGCTGGTCGTCGCCGGTGACGTTCGCACGGAGACTTTGCGGCTCTTGCACGCGGCTTTTTCCGCTCGCCAAAAAGCGAAGGCAAACACGCCGGATGTCGCCGCTTGCAGTGCGATGTAGGCCACGATCGCGGAGCCGTGAAGCACAACACACACCACCGCCCAGATCGTCAATGAAGCGACAAGAATTGTTTTCAAACCGAGAAGCTTCGGGGTTTGCGTTTTCATCGGAGTTCTTTCTTTCTCGCTGAGTTGGTCACTTCTGGTGTGATGGAAGATGAACCAGAAGAATGCAATTCGGGATCCAAAACGGATTGGTGGATCGACGCGCGAGGAACGACCGGACCCCGATGGTCGTTCTACCGAGGGCGCGTCGGCAAATAGATGACTTGTGGAGGGAGAAAGAGCCCGAATACCTGCAATTGACTCAAGATCGGATCGGAGAATGAAGCGGGTTCCAAATCAGCACTTGCCGGACTGGAATTGCGACCTCGATCGTTCGGTTCTTTCCATCGACTTTATCTCTCAGATTCATCGCCCTATTGGTTTGCCTGTGGTGGTTGGGGCACAAACCGTCTCCCTGACAACACCGATTGATGCAATCGGTAAACACAACGTATTTCTTACATCCGGCATTGCATTCCATAGCAATGATTCATGTCATCGCGGATGTATGAGGTTGATGGCTCGCAAATTCAATTGTGAGCCAAACCGCCGCTTCCAACGAAATACGTGAGGAGTTTTCAGCCAAGATGGTGGGATTTGTTCCGGTGGGGCCGGGTTGTTAACCGAAACGGTACGACTCGACAACCCATGCTAATCGCATAATTCAGACATTCTCTTAACTCCAGGAATTGACCATGAATAAGGTGACTTTTGCCGCATTTGGTGAACCTCAAGATGTGCTTTCCGTGGTGGAATCATCAAATCCGGAACCCAAATCCGGTGAGGTTCGCGTTCGTATGCTGGCGGCTCCCATCAACCCGTCCGACCTCATGACGATCCGCGGCACTTACGGAAAGCGGTCGAATTTGCCGTTCACCCCGGGCTATGAAGGAGTCGGAGTTGTCGAGGCCAGTGGAGGCGGGATGCTCGCGAAAATGCTGGTCGGCAAGCGGGTGGCCGTGGGATGCCGAGACGGTGGGGGGTGGTCCGAACAGGTCGTGTTGCCATTCAAGCAAGTTGTCCCGCTGGACTCTCGGATCCCGGACGAACAAGCGGCGATGTTCTTTGTGAATCCAATCACGGCATTCGTGCTGACGCATCGCGCGCTCAGGATTCCAGCGGGCGAATGGCTGCTGCAAACCGCCGCGAATTCCGCAGTGGGACGGATGGTCATCCGGCTGGGCCAACGAACGGGATTTAAGACGTGCAACATCGTGCGTCGCGAAGATCAAGTGAAATCGCTGAAGGCTATCGGCGCGGACGAAGTTATCGTCTTCGATCCACGGAAAGACTCAGCGGGATTGTCGGATCGGGTGCGTGCGGCATGTGGGTCCGACGGCGTGCGGTTTGCCATCGATCCCGTCGGCGGACCGATGGGTAGCGCCGTGATCGGTTGCCTGGGTCTCGGAGCGAGGATGATGGTTTTCGGCACGTTGTCCGATGAACCACTGGCGTTTTCATCACGTGCGCTGATGACGATTCGAGCCGGCGTCGAGGGGTTTTGGCTTCCACGTTACATGGAGCAGTTCGGACTGTTGGCCAAACTCAAGTTGATCCGAGCAGTCGGCAAACTCGTAGTTGACGGCACGCTGGCAGCGGATGTCGGCGAGAAATTCAATCTGAAAGATATCGTCGCCGCAGTGGAAGCCGCAGAATCGTCGGGACGCGAGGGAAAGGTTTTGCTGACGTTTGGAGAACAACCGTAGCTTGGGACCATCGGGAGCTGAAACCAATCAGCTCTTCCTACCCCTATCGATCGAGCAACTGCGATAGGCTCGCCCGAAATCGTCTGATAGAGTCCCGCCGCTTT
>JAQBZS010000046.1 GCA_027622115.1 Planctomycetota bacterium
CCGAGTTCAAAACCTGCTTGAACTGTTTCCCGTGTCAACCCGAGATTTTCAACACGCCATGGCGACAGCACATAGCCCACGGCGCGAGCCGTGGGAACCAAGCCAAGCTCGATGACCTTACGCCGTGGGCTACATGCTGTCGCCGCTCCGCGGCTGAAAGACGTGTCGCCGCTACCGCAGCCAAAACTAAATCGAAGCATCCAACAACGATCCTCCCGTGGCGACATCCTTCATCAGTCCACCGCTGTAAGTCGGTGCCTTGCGGCCCTTGTGAGAAATCAGTTCCAACACCTCGCCGCAGTGACCGATGGCTCGGTTGCAGACGATCCACTGAATCCAGCATTCCTTCCGCAAGCGTTCGGCATTCCGCTCGGCCCGACGTATGCGATCCTTCAATTTCGAGTGCGTTGAATCCGCCGTGGATTCGATCAGTTGAGTAATCGATTCCGCCGGTAAACCTTCTTGCCGAGCCGCGCCCAGAATCTGTTGGCGAGTCGACAAGTGCCTTCGCAATTGATCGATCAACGCGGCTTCCGTTTGAGTCAAGCGTTTCAGTGACGCCGAATCCGCCGCTCGCAACGCAACGGACTTCAGGTCGAAGACTCGCGTCAATTCCACTTGAGTCCGTTCAAGTTCGGGCACGAAGTGTTCGACTCGGCTGATGATTTCAGAGACCGACATGCGGAACTCCAAGCGTGTGTTTCATTTGGTGCGAAACGCGTCAACGCCAGGTGGGTTGCTTCGATTGCACGACGAATGCCGAGTGAAACGCCGCAAATCACCACTTCAAGACTCGGCACTTGAGAAGTACACCCTCGCGTGGGATCAACGGGTGGATGAGATTCTGCACGGGTTTGAGGCAAACACCGCACGTGTCCGCTGAAGTTCGCGCGCGGATTCGAGCCGATTGGCGTCGTTCGTGGGCAAGTTTCGGGAAACCGATCCGCATTCTGGAAAGCCCTGGAAACGGGTGCTAAGGTGGCGGCTTGCCCCATGACTCCAACAATTGGGTCCGATTTCACGCTCGTTCGACTCGTTGTCGCTGAATCGGTTGTGTGGGGGTGGACCGAGCCACCACCCTGCGGGCAATGCGACTCGGGCTGCATGCATTTCAACGCCGATTCCGTAGCACTCATCGGGCAAACCCGAATGGCCATCAAGCTCACTGCCGAATCATTTCTCAACGTTTTGAAACGTAGCGAACTGATCGAAGCCAACCGATATGAGAAGCTCATCGGCCAATTGGAAACGGACGGCGTCGAATTCACGAATGCTCAAGCCATCGCTCAGGAATTGGTGAATCGCAAATCGATCAGCCAATGGCAGGCGGAAAAACTGCTGCAGGGCAAGCACAAGGGCTTCTTCCTCGGCAAGTACAAGCTCGAATCGCTGCGCGGCAAAGGCGGCATGAGCAAGGTTTATTTGGCCGAACACGTGCTGATGCGGCGACGCGTGGCACTCAAAGTCTTGCCGCCGCAGAAAGTGGAAGACTCGTCGTATCTGGGTCGCTTCCATCGCGAGGCCCAAGCGGTGGCCCAGTTGGATCACATGAACATCGTGCGTGCCTACGATGTGGACCAAGAAGGAGACATCCACTTCTTGGTGATGGAGTATGTCGAAGGCAGCGATCTGCAAGAACGCGTTCACAATGACGGACCGCTGTCGTTCATCGATGCGGCGGACTACATCCGTCAGGCTGCGGACGGTTTGGCCCACGCTCACGAAGCCGGCATGGTGCATCGCGACATCAAGCCGGGGAATCTGCTGGTCGATCGGCATCAAGTCGTCAAGATTCTCGATCTCGGTTTGGCGCGATTTTTCAACGAGGGCGATGAAGAGTCCCTGACCGTGGCCAACGATGAAAAAGTGCTTGGGACGGCGGATTATCTCGCCCCGGAGCAAGCCCTGGACAGCCACAATGTCGACGCGCGAGCCGACATCTACAGTTTGGGTTGCACGCTGTATTACCTGCTGACCGGTCATCCGCCGTACACGGAAGGCACGTTGGCGCAGCGGTTGTTGGCGCATCAAGCCAAGACGCCCCCTCCGATTTCCAAGGATCGACCGGACGTCCCGCCCGAGTTGGAAAAGATCTTTGTCCGCATGACGACGAAGGATCGCGAGCAACGCCTGCAAACGGCCGAGTTGGTCGCCGAAGAATTCACGAACTGGCTGGTCGCGAACGGCGGCGACGATTGGAGAGTCAAGAATCCCGGATTGGGGTCGGATGTCGGCATGACTCCGCCGCCGACTGCGAGTCCCGTGATCGCCGCTCCGGTCGCGGCCCCGCTTGCGGCAGCGGTCGTCCAAGCCGCCCCCGTCGTTGCGACCGCGACGCCGACCGCCGCGCCAATTGTTACGCCAACGGCTGCACCGGCTCCGCCGCGAACAAATGTGTCCGCCGTGGCGGGCACATCCGCTGAAGTATCTCAGGATTCCTCAACTCAAGAGGAGGATGGTGGGCTTTCAGACTTTCTGTCGAATTTGGGAGGCAGGCCACCGACCGAAGTCGATCCACCGACGGTGAAGCCGGTCGAGACTAAGCTCGCAGCAGTTGCTCAACCAGTTGTTCAACCAGTCGCCGCAGAGCCGGTCGCCGCCGCTCAACCGGAAACTGCCGAGAAGCCCGTCCTTGCTGCTCAGGCTGTCGCTCCCGCAAGACCTGTCACCGCTCAGCCGGTGGTTGCTGCGGCTGTGACGACGGCAACCGCTGCGGCAGTCGTCGCGACACCCCTCTCCGACAACAAACGCGTCGCCGACAAGATTCCTTCAGCAGTTCCGCAGCCATCGTCGACTCGCGCCGATCACGGCATGCCGGATTTTTCGAATTTCGAGCCCGCTGGCGAATCGGATTTCCCGAGTTTTGAATCCAAATCGAATTCCGCGCCGGTTGCTTCGATTGCCGAACCGGAAATCGCCGAAGCCTTGCCCGTCACGGAATCTTCCGAATCGGAAGCCGCCTTCGACAGTTCCGCATCCAAGACGGATTCGGACTCGGATTCGGCGAGCTACTCGCGTCGAAAGTCGTCAAAGAAGCGCGGCGACGGACGCGCTCGCTCGAAACCGATGGATCCCAAGAAAGCCAAGATCCTCTACCTGTCGGTTGGAGCTGCGGTGATCCTAGCGGCGGTTGGTGCCTTCTTCGCGATGTCAGGCGATGATGGGGAGAATTCCGACGATCCCAATTCCAAAACCAATCCCAAGAGTGGTTACACGGTTGGTAAGAACGGTCGATTCAAGTCGATCGCCGAGGCGTTGAACTTGATCCGCTCCGAGAAGGGTAAGGGAGAAAAGACGGTCACGGTTCTCGCGGGTTCCTATTCCGAGGCCATTGCAATCGACAACACGCAGGGTGACTTTCCCAGCGGCGTCAAAATCATCGGCGAGCCGGGAGCAAAACTGGTCGCGGCAAGCGAACCGGTGCTCGTGCTGAAGGCATTGATCAACTTTGAGTTCGACGGATTCGAAATCTCATCCAACGGACAACCTCACGCGATCCGAGTGGTGGGCAGCGCGGTTGGAGTCCGGATCGCGAACCTGAAGATCAGCGGCTTCACCGAAGCTGGTATCCTTTGCCAAGGTGCGTTTGCGATGTCCGAGGGCAGCGAATTGCGGTTCGAAGGCGTGACATGTGCCAATGGCTCGGCCAAGGCGGTTGGAATCCACTTCGAATCACAAGCCGATCAAGTTCGCATTGTGGACTCACGGTTTTATGGACCACTCGCGGCGGGGCTGCATTTCTCATCGGATCGCTATCTGGAAAACGTCACCATCAGTGGATGCGTGATGTCGGCCTGCGACGTTGGCATTCGAATTGCCGGCAAGGGCATCGGGGTGAAATCGATCGCGGTTACAAACAACACCATTCACCAGGCGACGCACGGCATCCTGTTTGACGCGCAGCCCGAAGGCGGTGGGCATTCCGGAAACCTCACGTTCGCGCGCAACGCATTTGTCGAGGTGTCCGAGGAGACCGCTTTGGTAAAGGACGGTTATCAGGCCGGTGCCTTCAATGCCTTCCTAAAAAACTGCAAGCAAAACGCGACGGACAAGCCGAAGCTGGAAGCCACCGAACTCAAGATTTTCGCCGCCGCCCCAAAGCTCAAACTGGAGGACTTCGTCTCCGTGACCGTTGGTGGTAGCGGCTTTCTGAAGCCGAAAGCGGATAGTGTTCTGGTCCAGAAGATCGCCGAAGAAGAGCGACTGAAACCATACATCGGGGCGATCGCGCCATGATGGTTATTTTGGCCACCGCCTGCATTGCGGCTTCCACTGCCATGTTTGCCTATGCCGGCGAACGCTATTACCGGCAGTGGTTCCAGTTCATCGAATCCGATCTCCGCGACAAGTTGCGCCGATTGCGGATCAACATGAAAAACCTGCGCAAGGTGTTGATTGCGTGGTTTTCGATGGTTGCCGTGGTGTTCGTGATCCTGTGGATTTCGTTTGGACTGTTCGTCTTGGGATTGCTGTTCGCGGCCCTGCAGATTTGTCTGCCGTGGTACATCGTGCGACGAATGGCACAAAAGCGAAAAGAACAAATCGAAGACCAACTCGCAGACGCGATGGTTTCGCTTTCGAGTGCCATCAAAGCCGGGCTGTCATTGGCTCAGGCATTGGAGATTCTGGCCCAGCAAACTCCGCGACCGATCTGCCAAGAGTTTCAGCAGATCGTGGGTGAATATCAGCTCGGCAAGCCGCTGGAAACATGTCTCCAAGAAACCAAGGAACGCCTGCGGAGCGAGAATTTCGCGCTGTTCGCCGCCGCGATGGAAGCCAGTCGCGAGAGCGGCGGACGACTGAACGAGACGGTGGATCGCATCGCCCACTCGGTTCGCGAATTGCAGCGTTTGGAACGCAAAGTCGTGGCGGAAACCGCTCAGGCGCGAGCGTCGGCGTTTTACATGGCGCTGGCCCCGTTTTTCGTGCTGGCGTTGTACTACTACTTCGTCGACCCGGAAAACACCCGTCGTCTCTTCACAACTGTCGTCGGCCAGATCATGTTGTCGGTTTCGATGATCCTCAATCTGCTGGCCTACTTGTGGGCTCGCATGATCTTGAATCCGGATATCTGATTCAGCACGCGAAAGATCTTTCCGTTGAATTGCCGATTCTGCAAATCGAAACGCGCGAATGCTCACGATTTCGCGAGGCAAATCCCGAAGTGTTTAGAAGAGTGTGAGTCGAAATCTGTGTGCATTCACGCGACCGAAAACCGGCGGAATTCGCACGATGGACGAGGCGAGTCATGGGAATCAATCGGAAAATCGAATTCGAAAAAGCCGAGAACCTGTACCTGGATCCGTTGAATCCGCGACTGGGTCGTCGGAACGTAAGCCCAACGACGGCGCAATCTGCGATTCTTGATCAAATGAAGGATTGGACGCTCGATGAGCTTGCGATCTCATTCATTGAGAATGGTTTCTGGACCCAAGAAGCGTTGATCGTCATTCAAGAAGAACTTTACGGACAAGAACGACTCGTCGTTGTCGAGGGAAATCGCCGTCTTGCCGCGCTCAAGTTTCTCAAGGATGCGACCGAAGGGCGATCGCCATCAAGACGTTGGGATGAGATTGTTGCATCGGTTGGTAAGATCGATCCGACGCTGTTTAGCAAGGTGCCGTTGATTCGTGCCGATCATCGCGACGACGTGACTGCGTTTCTCGGCTTTCGACATGTGACCGGCATTAAACAATGGAATCCCGCGGAGAAGGCTGAATACATCGCTCGACTCATCGATGAAAAAGGGATGTCTTATCAAGAAGTTATGCGAAAGATTGGCAGCAAAACTGAGCCCGTTCGCCGGAATTACATCGCCTATCGCGTGCTGCTTCAACTTGAAGACTTGGATGAAGAAGTCTCGTTGGAGCACATCGAGGAAAAATTCAGCGTCTTGTTTCTTTCATTGCGAGAGTCCGGCATTCAGCGATTCCTAAACATCAATATTCGCGCGGAACCAGAAGAGGCCAAGCAGCCAATACCGGAAGACAAGTTCCCAAACCTCGTCGATTTCGCGAAATGGATGTTCGGCACAAATACCGACGAACCGCTATTCACCGATTCGCGCAACGTTGGCCGCTTCGCAACAGTTCTCGGAAGCAGAGAGGCTGTCGCGTACTTGAGAAGCACCGACGACCCGGATTTTGAAATGGCCGTTCGCAAGGCTGGAGCGGATGAGCAGGAACTGGTTGAACGCGTGCAACGTGCAACCGACGAAATCGAACAAACGTTGAGTCGCGTGCATCTCTACGTGAATTCCACCGAATTGAAAAATGTCGTAGTTCGGTTCGGTAAGGGATCGTTGGAATTGCTCAAAAAGTTTCCAGACATCCACGACGAGTTGGTCGGAGGTTCGGGGTAATGCTTGCACTACCAAATCACTTTCAGCGATCCGTCCGCGCGCATCAAACCCCATTCGATCTCTTTTGCGATTGGATCGAAGGAAGCGCCCTATTCGATCAACCAGAAATCGCAGTCAGTGATGTCGCGGATGTCCTGATCGAAGAGCAGATTTATGACGAGGACAACTGGGACTTTTGCACCAGCTTTATCCATCGTGGATTTGCCGAACTCCGCAAGAGACAACAATGGCTTGGCAAAGGTGCGTCGTTGAGAGTCGATTCCAATCGCATTAAACGCCGATCCGAATGGCCGGACGTTCCGGGCCACAGCTTCTGCCTACTTGTCGCAATCGCCGGATCCTTTGAAGAATTTCATCGAACGTTTGGGCCGGACTTCACTGAGCAAGGCAGCCTGTTCGAGGAACTCACCATTGCGGCGGTGGAGCAAGCGTTTTCTGGATGGCGTGTTTTCCCGACGGGATGGTCGCGGAATCGAGCCATTCGCCTGACGGACGCGGTGCCGAAACTTGCTGCCGAAGTCGGTGAAGAATTCGGCGAGGTCAGCAAGTGGGCAGGCACGCAGGCCAATGAAGCGGGCCTCGATGTTGTGTGGCACAAACCGTTTCCGGACGATCGTGGGGGGCGGCCGGTGTACCTGGCGCAGTGTGCGAGCGGTGCGGATTGGCCGAAAAAATTGAGTACGCCGGAGCTTTCGGTTTGGAACAAATTGATTACATGGACGCACCCGCCGTCGAAAGCATTCGCCATGCCGTTCGCACTTGGCGATGCTGATTTTGTTCGACGGTCGAACCAAGTCAGCGGCCTACTCTTGGATCGATATCGTCTTCTCAGCCCATCAGTTTCCACACCGGATTGGGTTCCTGCCGACCTAAAGGATCGCATTACCGACTGGGTTGAACCTCGTCTTGAATGGATTCGCGGTCTCAATGCCTAGCACGCCACCAAGCATTCGTATCGCTGACTTGTTTGCCGGACTTGGCGGCTTTTATCTCGCCGCGAAACGTCTCGGGGCGGAGTGCGTGTTCGCCTGTGAAATCGAGGAATCATTGCGAGATTTGTACGAGCGCAACCATGGTCTACGACCTGCTGGTGATATTCGAGAGATTGAACCAGCGGATGTACCCGAACACGACGTGCTGTGCGCGGGATTTCCATGTCAGCCGTTTTCCAAAGCGGGTGATCAATCTGGATTTCGCGACAAAAGCCGCGGGGCTGTGCTGTTCAGGATCCCCGAGATCCTTCGCACCCGCCGTCCGAAGTACTTGATTATGGAAAATGTGCCACACTTCATTCACCATGACAGCGGACGAACCTATGCAAAGGTGCGTAAAGCCTTAGAGGACGTCGGATATGAAGTCGATTGTCGAGAATATTCGCCTCTTGATTTCGGCATTCCGCAAATCCGAGAGCGTGTTTACATGGTCGGGCAATACGGGGGGTTCAATGGCTTCCGCTGGCCGGAAAAAATGAGACATGCATTGCCGTCGCTCTGCGAGTTTCTTGACGAAAACCCACCGGAAGCGAAGCCGCTTTCTAACCAAGTCATTGCAATCTTGGAGACTTGGCAGACGTTTCTGCGAGCGCTACCCTTGAGTGCCAAGCTTCCTTCATTTCCCATTTGGAGCATGGAGTTTCGGTCAAATTATCCGTTCACGAAGTATGACTCGCTGCACCGAGTTCCCGTCAAGAAACTCAGAAACTTCCGAGGTTCTTTTGGATGCTCGCTGAATGCCCGTCTTCGAAAAGACTTGCTCCTGCGACTGCCAAGCCACGCTCGTGCCGATCACGGAGCGTTTCCGCGATGGAAGCAGCAGTTCATTCGGCAAAATCGGGCTTTTTACCGAGAACACCGGTCAGCGATTGACCCCTGGCTGCCACAAATCAGGCAGTTCCACCCAAGTCATCAGAAATTCGAATGGAATTGCCAGGGCGAAGAACGTGACGTGTGGAAGTATGTCATTCAGCTTCGCGCGTCCGGCGTCCGGCTGAAGCGACCGACGACCGCGCCATCACTTGTTGCGATGACGACGTCGCAAGTACCAATCATTGCTTGGCAGCGTCGCTATATGACGATGCGTGAGTGCGCTCGATTACAGTCAATGGACTCACTTCAATACTTGCCATCTGGAGGTCGCGCGGTACGAGCCGTTGGCAATGCCGTCTGCGTGGAGGTCGCGTACCGCATCCTTGAAGCCCTTCTGAAATCGAGTTGAGAACCTGTGACGTAGTTCCTGCGGGTGGGGAGCACTTCACTCCAACGCTTGGCCGAAACGTTGATCCATCACAGTTGCCGGCTGCAGCCCGGCCAGAACGCGATGATCGAGAGCTTCGATATGCCGGATTCGCAATTGGTCTGCCGGTTGGTCGAATTGGCCGCCGCGCAAGGCGCGATCCCTTGGGTCTCACAGAAAGACAACACGGTCCTGCGGTCGCTCTACAAGACCGCCACCGTGGAATCCATGCAGTTGGCCGGTGGCTTCGAACGGGATCAAATGGAGCAGATGGACGCCTACATCGGGATTCGCGCGGCGACGAATAGCAGTGAAATGTCGCGTGCACCGCCGATTACGCCAAAATGGCCGAGGATCTCCAGCCACTCGCGGAACTGATGCGAACGACCGATCAAGTGCGGATCGTCTCGCCCGGAACGGACCTTTCGTTTTCGATCAAGGACATTCCCGTCATCCCGTGTTCGGGCGATCGCAACATTCCCGATCGCGAGTGCTTCACGGCTCCCGTGCGAAACAGCGTGAACGGCAAAATCAAGTACAACACGAAGGCTCGCTATCAGGGCACGATCTACGATGGGTTGGTCCGTTGTCGAGCCCGAGTTGCCGTTTCGCCGACCTGCATTGGAATTGATCCGAAGAGTTTGTAATTCTGTCGACGTCGGTCGTTGAGATTGGCCAAGTCGCGAAGCGTCCCTCTGTCCGCTCGCCAAAGAGCGGCTGAAAATCAGGAGCCACCATGATTCGCCTCCCGTTTCACATCGTATTGCTGGCCGTTGCAACCGTGATCGTGGCACACGCCCCCGCGCAAGCCGACGACAGGCCTGCTGCCAAGAAGCAAGCATCGAAAAAGAACGAAGCCGACAAGAAGGACGACGAGAAACTCAAGTGGATTTCGCTGTTCGACGGCAAGAGCCTTGAGGGCTGGATCAAGACGGAATTCGGTGGCCAAGGCGATGTGACGATCAAGGATGGAGCCGTCATCCTGGGTGTCGGCGCGGACATGACCGGCATTCACACCAAACGCAAGCTGCCGAATATCAACTACGACGTGGAATTCAATGCCAAGCGAGTCGATGGGAGCGACTTCTTTTGTGGCCTGACGTTTCCCGTCGGCAAGAAGCCGTGCTCCATGATTCTTGGCGGTTGGGGCGGCGGCGTCGTGGGCCTTTCAAGTCTCGACGGCTTCGACGCGTCTGAAAACGACACGTCGTCCAACTACGATTTCAAGAACGGCAAGTGGTATCACGTCCGTTTGCGAGTCACGGAAACCCACATTCAAGGGTGGATCGACAAAAAAAAGATGTTCGACGTCAACATCACCAAACGAAAGCTGTCGATTCGGATCGAAGTCCAAGCGTCCAAGCCGTTTGGGTTTTCCACGTGGCAGACCACCGGTGCGTTGAAAGACATCCGCATGCGAGCCCTAACACCTGCGGAAGTCGCGGAGACGAAAAAGACCGGAGCCCAGTTCTGAACGCCGACGTTGCGGCGGGAGACGGTGAAGAGATTTTCAGACGCCGATCGCAGGCGTAAAACAACCATCGCCTTCGGATTAATCGGCCAGAGTTTTGAGAAGAACAAGCCAACTTTGAGTGTGCAGAGAACCGTTGCCCGGAAAGTTAAGGAGTCAACCATGAGCAACCCGACAGTTCGCGGAATCGTGCATTTGATCGAGGAAACCAAGACGTTTGGCCAGAAGGGGTTTCGCAAACGCCTAGTGGTGCTGGAACAGGAAGACGGACAATTCACCAACTACATTCCCATCGATTTCCTGCGGGACGATTGCGACAGCGTGGACAAGATGCGCGTCGGCAACGATGTCGAAGTCGCGTATCGGCTCAGCGGCCGAAAGTGGCAACGTGATTCCAACAGCGAGGTGAAGTTCTTCCTCAACGCGGAAGCGGTCGGCTTTCAAATCCTGGGCGGCAGCGACCAAACCTCCGACGACGGGCCGCCAGCGGATTACAATCCCGAACCGCCGCCCGAGACGTACGTCGGCGACGATGCGCCGTTCTAACAATCGTCTGTGAATTAGCCGTTTGGGCGATAGCCCCGGTTTTTTACGTTGAGCCGGAACCGTGCCTAGCGCCAAAACGGCTAATGAATATCCGTCGGATTCCGGTCTCGTGGAATGGAAGCGAAATGATGCGTCTTATTGCCGGATTTATCGCGGCTGTGGTTTTGTCGACATGGTGTGGCTCCACGCTCTTCGCGGCCCACATGGCGATGGGTTTCCGAGTTGGTGAAGTCACCCACACTTCGGCCATCGTGTGGACTCGCGTGACAAAGAACGCCGAGCGAAACCGAGACGGCTATCGCGATCCCATGAAGCGTGAGCGGCACGTCGATCGATATGTTGCGTCCGAAATCAAGGTGGAAGATCGCGAAGGAGCCACTCCCGGAGCGGAGGGTCAGGTCCGAGTCGCATATTCCACCGACGAGTCGTTCAGGGCGTCGGTCGTCTCCAATTGGGAAACCGTCAAGCCGGATCACGACTTTGTGCATCAGTTTCGTCTGAACGGACTGCGCGGCGGAACGAAGTATTTCCTAAAGGTCGAGGCTCGCGACAACGGCGATGCTCCCACCTCAGCCGCGTCGACCGGCTCATTCAACACGCCCGCCGAGTCAAACCAGTGGCAGGACGTTTCGTTCTCCGTGGTGACCGGCCAGTCCTATTGGGATCTTGATGATCCAGCGGGCTACCACATCTACCCCGCGATGCAAAAGCTCGGCCTGCATTTCATCGTGCCCACCGGCGACACGGTGTATCTCGACAGCGAAGCACCGCGAGCCCGCACGGTCGAATTGGCCCGTTATCACTGGCAGCGGATGTATTCCTTGCCGCGACATGTCGAGTTCCATCGTCACGTCCCCGGATACTGGGAAAAGGACGATCACGACGCCTGGGCCAACGACTGCTGGCCGACAATGTCCGCTCCTTGGATGAATCCGCTGACGTTCAAAGAGGGACTGGCCGTCTTTCGCGAACAAGTACCGATGGGCGACTTGACGTTTCGCACGATTCGCTGGGGCAAGGGCCTGCAAATCTGGATGGTGGAAGGCCGTGATTTTCGATCGCCGAACAACGCGCCCGATGGACCGAACAAGCTGATCTGGGGCAAGAAACAACGCGAATGGCTCAAACGCACGGTGCTCGCCAGCGACGCGGATTTTCGAGTCCTCATCAGCCCGACTCCGATCGTCGGACCGGATCGAGCGAGAGGCAAGAACGACAATCATTCCAACAAAGCCTTCCAGACGGCGGGCGACGACTTTCGCAATTGGACCAAGTCCGAGGGCTTGAAGAACTTCTACGTCTGCTGCGGTGATCGGCATTGGCAATACACGTCGGTCGATCTCAAGACCCAGCTTCGCGAGTTTTCCTGCGGTCCGGCCAGCGACAAACATGCAGGCGGTTCGCCCGGTCGAGATCCACGAATCCAGCCGTTTCATCGCGTGAAAGGCGGCTTCTTGACGGTCAACGTCTTTCGCGAAGAAAAAGTGCCGACCGTCGCGATTCGACACCACGACGTGCACGGCAAAGTGGTGGAAGAATTCAAGTCCCAATCGAAATGACCCGCAATGTGAGCGCCTTGCCGCTCACACGTACTGCACAACTCTGGGACCATGAGTATTCCATCGGCGCGGCATTTGGCTCAAGGGATGTCGATACGTGGATGCCAAGTCTTGAGATTCCGTACCAGCCGAGACCCCATGTCAATCACGTAAATCGCCGTTTCGACCGCGTGGTGGTGCTGGTTCACTCGCCGGTCCAGTCCTAGAATCCGCGCGAATCGACGATTCAGCGTCGCGAATCAGCCCGTTTCCGCGGAGCAAGTTGATCCGCCAAACTTCAACCAGCACGAAATCGGAGCACCCCAATGCAAGGCAGCCAAAAAGTCATCGATGCCCTCAACGACGGCCTCACCATCGAACTCACCGCCATCAACCAGTACTTCGTGCAGTCCAAGATGTGCAAGAACTGGGGGCTGAACAAGCTCGGCGACAAGCACTACCACGAATCGATCGGCGAAATGAAACACGCCGAATTGCTCATCGATCGCATTATCTTTCTTGACGGCGTTCCGGAAATCGCACGCTACGACGTCATCCGAGTCGGAACCGAGGTGAAGGAGCAGTTCGAGAACGACCTAAAACTCGAAACCAGCGGAGTCAACGCCTACAACGCCGCGATCAACATTTGCCTGGCCGAGAGCGACGGCGGCAGCCGGGAATTGATTGAGAAAATCCTGGTCGAATCGGAAGAGCACGTCGATTGGCTCGAATCGCAACTCGACTTAATCGAGAAAGTCGGAATCGAGAACTACCTCATCACGCAAATTGGTGACGATCCCGAAGGGCACTGAGCGACGCCCGGACACATTCCGTTCAACACGTCGCGAATCGCACAATGGCAGGCAGTACAGCCGCTGCCGGCACCCGTCTGGCGGATGACTGCCTTCAAAGTGGTACAACCGCACAAATCGACCGCCTCTTCGACGGTGTCGCGATCGATACCCAAGCAATGGCAAAGCATCTGTGTTGATTGTGCGATCATTGCAGCGGCTCAGAAGGTGAGTGCCTAATACTGAGACTCAATCTCAATTGGCTCGATTCTAGAGGAATGGCCTGCGGTGTCAATCCTCGGCGAGCCGAAATCACCGTGACGATGTGCGGGGCGAATCGGGAATGAATCGAATCGGCGGACTTGTGGCGAGGCACCGAGCTTGGGCTTGGTGTCTCGTTGTCGTTTTGAGCATTGCTCCCGGTCTGGGCTTGTTAGGAATTCGACTGTCCAAACAGCAGTTTCACAGTTGGGCGTCCGAGGAGCAGTTAAGCGAACTCAACGAGACTTTGGAGTCATTTACCAGCGATTCGTCCGACTTTCCCAGCCTGTTGGTCCTTGAGTGCGAAGACTTCTTCACTCCGGACCGGAATGACGCGTTGCATGCTGCTGTGGCGGCGATGCGAGAATTCTATGATGCCCAGCATGTGACTTGGGTTGGCGACATCCCCCGAGTTTCGCCATTCGGTCCGGCGACCCCGCTGTTGCCGGGTCGGGGCGCGTCCGCGAGCGAACTTCGCGAGGCACGTGCGGCTTTGTTGAAGCACCCGCTGGTCGGTGGCCAACTGCTCGCTAAAGACGGTCGGACGATGATCATCGGCACGCAAGTTCGCGGTTCGACCGCCTTCGACGAACTGCGCCGCACGGCGACTCGCCATCTGGAGCCGGTCGGTATTCGAGTCCGCCTCACGGGCATCGACCCAATCCGCCGAGCGTACCGTGACGCACTCGACGAAGGACATCTGCGTTTGCTGTTCACCGCGATGCTGGTCGTACTCGTTTTGGCGCTAATTATCTTTCGCGATTTCCGCGCGATCATTGTCGCGTCGAGCGGCCCGGCCGTGGGCGTGTTTTGGACGCAGGGTCTGATGGATCTGTTTGGCGGCACTCACAACGAACTTCTCATTCTCGTCCCGGTGATGATCTTGGTGGTGGGGTTCACGGACTCCGTGCATTTCGTCGTGGACATTCGCCAGCAACGCGCGGCGGGCGAATCCGCTGCACAAGCCGCCGAATCCGCCGTGCGGCACGTGGGCAATGCCTGCCTGCTCACGTCGTTGACCACGGCGATCGGCTTCGGATCGTTAATGCTCGCCGACTCACAAATCATCGACGGCTTCGGCCGACAGTCCGCGATCGGTGTGCTGCTCACATTTGTGGCCGTGGTGCTGGTCGTGCCGTTGATGAGCAACTCGTGGTTCGGCCGCAATCTTCACCGCAGTGCGGACCGAGACCTGGTGGGCCGCAACATGCAGCGGCTGACCTGGTTGATCGACGGCATCGTGCGGCATGGCAAGGCCGTGTCCATCGCGGGAATCGCCGCCACGATGTGCTTGGGAATCGGTGCCTTCATGCTCGAACCCGACGATCGATTGGAACAACGCATCCCCAACAACAGCGAAGCCTGGCAGGCAATGCATCACTGTGACCAGGAACTTGGCGGGATTCGCCTGTTGCGGATCAGTATCCAATTGCCGGAAAACGCGGATCGCGAACAGACATGGCGATTGATCGGTGACTGCGAGCGGCTGATTCAAGACGAAGAAACGCTGGGCGACCCAATCTCCATTCGAGATTGGCTGAGCTTGGTCCCCGGAGCGAATCGTCCACAGAAACTCGTGATGACTCGGTTCTTGCCCGCACAATATCGCCACGAATTCTGGAACGAAGACCAACTTCGCACGCAAGTCGTCAGCCGGATGCAGGACTTGGGAATGCGGGTTTACCGTCCGATACTGGACCGGTTGCGGGCGAGAATCGCCGAGCTTGAAACTCGCAATCCGGAGTTCCAGTTCACTTTGACTGGAGACGCGATCGTCGAAGGCGAGATCGTCCAGGACGTGGTGCGGGAACTCTTCGGCAGCCTGTTGATTGCGGCCGCGATTATCTTTCTCGTGATCACCGCGGCCTACCGTTCGATCAAAGTCGGGCTGCTGTCCTTGATTCCCAATATCTTCCCGCTCTTGGCCACGGCATCGATCCGAGCGGCGGTTGATACGTCGCTGGACATCGCGAGCGCCACGTCGTTTGCCATTTGTTTGGGAATTGCGGTGGACGACACGATCCACTTCTTGACGCGTTATCGCCGCGAACGCGCGGAAGGCCGAGACGTCCCCACCGCAATCCGCCAAGCCTTCGTGACGGTCGGCAGCGCGTTGGTGATGACGACGGTGGTGATGGTATCCGGATTCGCCAGCGTCATGACCAGCCAAATGCCGACGCACTTCTTGTTTGCGTCGATGGCCTGCTCGACCATTGGAGCCGCGCTGCTGGGAGATTTGGTGATCCTGCCCGCGCTGCTGTCATGGATCGACGGATCACCCGATTCCCAGTGACCTTCGACTTGCGATGCAATCCGACTCCGAGTGCGTTGCGTCCTGCCCCAACCCGAGTGCATCATCGCGCGAACGGTCGGGCCTGACCCATCTTCGACAGTAGCGATTTGCAAGTACCGGTTTTTCAGGGACTTACGGCGGCCGCGCAAATCTT
>JAQBZS010000047.1 GCA_027622115.1 Planctomycetota bacterium
GGGACAGTCGGACGACTGTGATTGAGGTAGGACCTTGGTGTGGGTGGCTGCTTTCATGCCCCAATTCATGGGGGAGTTGTCTAGCGACGAAGCGCGTCAACCAAGGCAAGACGAACAGTTTGCAGTGAAAAAAATCAATGTCAAGACCCTTTTTTGAAAAATCTCCGGCGGCGCAGATGAATTGGGATCTTGGATTCCGAACGGCACGCCGACTCAACGAAAACAGCGGCGGGAACTCAGGAGAATTCCGCCGCTGAATACAATCTTCCGCAACTGACTTACGGTACGTCAATCCTTTTGTTCAATCGCATACAGCGTGGACTTGTTGGCGATGTACAGGACATTGTTCGCCACAATCGGGGTACTGTAAACCGAGTTGTCCATGTTGATCTCCGCGATAATCTTCTTCTCTTTCCCGTGCTTGAAGATCGTGATGTCGCCGTCTTCGTCGCCAATGTAAACCTTGTCGTCCACGATCAACGGTGAACCCCAAGCCGCTGCGAACATGTCGTGGGTCCAGTAAACCTTGGGCATGATCGTGCCGTCTTTGTGTTTCTCGGTTTTCTTCGCATCCAGACAGTGGAACAATCCGCTGAAATCCGAGATGTACAAAATGTCGTCTTTGATCGCGACGGTGCCGCAGGAACGATGCACTTCTTCTTCGAAGTCGTCTCCCCAAGTCTTGTAGTGCCAAATCGCGGCGGAATTCGGATTAGCGACTTCCTTTTCACCTTCCTGCATCAGTTCAAGCCGCCGCGACGCATCCGCCAAAACCGTTTGCGAAAGCGGCTCGCCTGCACCATCGACAAGCGTCGATGGGCTGACGTCGCCGCGTTTCGTGGGATCAATGCACCACACATGGCCTTCCCCTTCGCCGTGTTCCGGGTCTTGCCCGACCGCTACGAACACCACCCCGTCATAAAGAACGGGAGTCGCGATGATGTTGTTCCGGGTTCCGCGACCACCCAAAATCCATTTCGACCCCTTGGGATTGCAGTCGAACGACCACAGCAGTTTCGGGCCGCCCTTGCCGTCGCCCGCAGGATCAAAACTGTAAACCCAACCGTTGCCGCCACCAAAAATCGCTTGTGGCTGACCGCCAAGAACGCCGTATGTCGGTGACGACCATTGACCGTGCAAAATCTGTCGGCCCGGAGATCGGTCGGTCCACAACAGTTTGCCAGTATTCCGATTGATGGCGATAAAACTCGGAGCATTCGGAGCCGGCAAGTTGATGTGCGACTCGTCCAAGCCGTTCGAGGTATTCACCAGCAAGATGTCGCCAGCCGCCGTCACCGAACAACTACACATATTGTGCTGCGACACGCCAAGCTCGCCCATCATGTCGTAACGCCATATGACATCGGCTTCGAACTTGTCCTGGACCGTTTCTGCAGTGAATGGGCCATCGTTTTCGCCGTCCCGGAAGCCTTCCGTGTCAAGGCACAGAACCTCGCCGCGACTGCTGACGTACCACAAGCGTTCGCCATCCACGAACGGTGAACAGCAGATGCCCTGCAATGGCCAGTCATGCACGCGTCCGGTCGGCAACTTGTCGCTGGAATGCTGCCACAAGAACGCGCCCGTCTTGTCGTCAAAGCAAATCAGGCAACCCAAATCGACTTCGGACGGATAGCGCTTGATGTAACCCGCGCCGTTATTCGTACCGACATACACTTTTCCGTTGGCAACAACGGGATTGCCATAAGTCTGAGAGCCAAGAGGCGCCTTCCACTTAATGTTCTTGCCGGATTCGATATTCCATGCGGAGGGAATGTTCTCACCAAACGGAGTGTTGTTTCTACCGGTCCAACCGCCCCATTGCGGCCAGTCATACTTGCCGACTTTGTATTGACTGACACCCTTCAGCGCTTCCGCCACCGGGTCATAAGCCGCCTGTTTATTCTTTGCGATCGAAACGCTCGTCACCAGCCCGGCAACCAACGTCAAGCAAACCAGTGATTGAAGGGATCGTGTCATGAGACACCTCGCTCAAGAGGAGTGATTTTGGTGGGATTAGAAGCTATCTGAAAAAGGGGTCTGACCCTCTCCGGCCTCAGTTTTTGCCGGGGTTTAGCGAGGCCTCCAAAGGGTCAGACCCCTTTTTTCAGATAGCTTCTAGACGAAGGGCAACGCGGCGGGAACTCGATCGCGGAACGTCGAAGTATCGAGAGCCGGGTCACGAGATCAAGGTGCGTCAATCGTGGAATGGCGCGACAACTGTCGCCGGTCATTTGTTCTTGGTGACGGAGATGTTGTCGTAGAAGATCTCTGCGTCCTTGGCGTTTCCGAACAGGCCTGGGCTACCTGACAGGTTGGGAATGTCGTGGACCGCCTCGACAAGCCACGCCTTCGGTTCTTCCGAATCTCGTTTCCAAACCTTGCCTTTGAGAACGGCTTTACCGTCAATGATTTCCGATCGGAGTTTCATCGTGTACCACGTGTTGGGCTCCCATGCGAACGGCACGGTTTTGGCCATATACAATTGCGTGGGCCAGGTCCGAATCTGCAACTGCTGACTGGCACCCATCAAGTCGAGTGTATACCGCGGACCAATCAGGCCGACGTCGGGCATCTTGTCATCCTTCTTCGCAGCCTGAACATCAGCTTGAATCGTGAAGTTTTGCAGGGTGGTATGCCCCATCCAGGCTTGGCTGCGAGTTCCTTTGGGGATGGTCTTGACCTTGACCATTACGCCATTGCCGTCGATTTTCCGAGTACCCTTTTTCACAACCAATTGCGGCTGCTTGGCTTCGCCCCAAGTCGACCAGACCCAGCCATCAATAAATTTCTCCTGCTTGAGGAGTTCCAGAGCCGGATCCAATGCGACTTTCGATTGTTCCAGAGTCGTAACGTTCTGAAGTAGCCCCAGAAATCGCAGCAGCGCCGAGTAAACTTGCTGCGGCGAATCGTCCGCGAATTTCAATGCCGGGCGACCGGAGTTCACAAAACTGGATTGCAGGTAGATATAGAGCTGACTCGCAATCGCGCTTTTGGTTTCCGTGCTTTTTAAGAAATCGAAGTCCAGCGGAATATTCCGATAGCGGGCACCCACCCATGTAACGGGAACTTCACCGTCCGAAAAGTCGAAATTCCAGTCCAGGTCCGGCACGATTCTGATGCGGGCATTGCCGACTAAGTCACCGATCTTGGCATTGACCGTAACGGCCGCGTGCGGACGTTTTGCAGGTGGTCGATACTCACCGTCGGCGTTGATCGTTCCCGGACCGTCGATTGAGAACTCCACGTCTTTCGCCGGCACGGTCTTCAACCATTGGCCGTTTGCGTTGTACAACCGCACGTGGAACTGTTGGCGATTCTTGTCGGCGGGAAACAACGTCTCACACGGCACAACTTGCAAATGTGCGGGCTTCTGATCCTTAGCGACATCGGCTTCTTGTTCGAGACTGGGAATCTTCTCTGCGGACGGCTGCTTGTCCTTCACTCCGATGCAGAACAGATTCTCGGTCGTTCTTACGAAGATGTTTCCGTGTGAGACAATGGGCGTGGCATAGCAACCACCCGTGCGAAACCGGCCGCGAAAGACGGTCTCCAAGCCGTTATCTCCCGGCTTGAGCGTCCACCAACGGCAGTTTTCCGTCATGATATACAGCTTACCGTCGGCGACCAGTGGGCTGGCACGCACGGGGCCGCCCAACTTTAGTTCGTCAAGCTTCTTGCCCGTCTTGGGATCGACGATCAAGAGCGTTCCAGAGTCTTCTGCGGCATACAGCCGGTCTTTGTAAAGGACGGGTTGTGACTTGCCGACGAGCCACTCGGAAACACGCCACAGCTCCTTTCCGTTTGTGACATCGACAGCAAACAGGGCACCCATTTTGGTTGAGTCGATGTTTTCCTCGCTATGGCCGCAAAACGCCATGTTGCCGACAATCAGCGGCGGAGTATTAATGCCACGCCGAGAGACATCGTATTTCCAAATGCTTTTGCCGGTGCGGGGTTGAAATCCATGAACACCACCGTCACCCGAAGCAAATACCAACTGAGCCTGACCGTTGACGACCGTCAACGCGGGTGAACTGTAAGTGGTGTCATAAGGCAGCAGTCGAGTCTGCTCGAACCACACGGGCTGGCCGTTGCGTTTGTCAAAAGCAATGAATCGATGTGCAGGCTTGGCCATCTCGCCCCAACCGATCACGATGGCGCTGATGATCACATAGTCCTCATACACAATCGGGAAATTGGTGCGGCCCCCGTAGGTGCTCAGCAGACCGTACTCTTCACTGAGTGAATGCGACCAAATCGTTTTGCCCGTATCACCATCGACGCATTGAAAGTAACCACAAACGCCGAGTGCGAAAACGTGTCCTGTGGTGGGATCGCCAACGGGGCTCGACCATGCCACGCGGGTATCCGGGACATCCGACAGGAAGATGTTGAAGATGTTTTCCCACAGCGTTTTGCCAGTTTTCGCATCGAGGCAAACGATCTTTTCCTGCTCTTGTTTGGTGAATGGGTTGTGGCGGCAAGTCATATACACTTTGCCGTTCATGACGATGGGCGTGGATCGCCCGCCGAGATCGTCTCGCTGCCACAGGACATTTTTGCCCTTGCCGGGGTCCCATTCGTCAACGAGCCCTGTTTCGCGCGAAACACCGTTCATTTCAGGGCCGCGCCAGAACGTCCAATCAAGCGGATCGTTGGAAGGAGATCCGGCCAATACCCCGGCGGTCGTGGCGACAAAGGCCACCGTTGTCAAACAGACTTGCAATGTTCCGCGCGTCATGATGCACTCGCTCTGCAACGTGGAGATGGATGCGATTCGGCAATTCGAATCGGCACAATAGCGAACGCCGAAACCCCGAACAAGCAGCCCGAATTGCCCAGAAAGCCGAGGAAATTCGACCATTCAAGCCAGCATGTCGCCCGGCTCGTCGACTGGACGTGCTGGATATTTAGCATGTGCTGAATTTTTAGCAATTTCATCAAGTGTTGCAAGCCGATCTGTGATTTTCTGCAAATTTGTGCGCGCAAAAAAAAAAGGCCCAACATCGTGAGATGCCGGGCCTTGATGAAATTCGAATTGGTGCGGAACAGTGCGGATTCCATTATTCCTTGGTCGGTGGAAACTTTGGAACTTCGTTTGTTTTGGGATCGTTGGCGCCGGGCGTGCCGATCTTCGCGGGCTCGAACCCTTCTTGTTTCTGTTGCGCCTTTTGAATCTCATTGACTTGCGCTTTGAGGTCGTTGAGGCCTTCGAGCGAAAGGCGAATTTGGTCAAGGGTCGATTTGATCTCCTTGTTCTGTTCTTCCAAGGTCGCGAGCCGCGTCTCAATCTCGGCGTCTCCATCGGTGCGCTCACCGCCGGCAAATCCCAAGGGCTTCTTGGCTTTGGTGAACCCTGAGTTTTCCGCCTTTTCAACTTCGGGAGTTTGTCCGTCCGCGAAGGTCTTCTTCTTGCTGATGTCATCCGGGGCTGGTGTGGGCTTGGCGGTGGTGGTGGTCGAGACACCGCAATTTCCGCCTGGACACGCGGAATCACACGGAAGGCAGCCGGAATTCACGAACGGCGACGGTGCGTGCCATACAACCCCATCCATTGAGGGGCCGTAGTACGTGGAGTGGGGTTGATAGGAGGGGCCGTAATACGTGGAGTGAGGTTGGTAGGAGGAGAAGTTGGAATAGCCGGGGTGGTAACCGGAATAGCCCGACATGCTGGAGCGCGCGGGACCGAAAACAAAATCATAGACCCACGGAATGACGCCGGCATCCGCGGTCGACGACCCAAACAGTGTTGTCCCAGCAATGGTCGCAAGCAGGCAAGTTTTGGCCAATTGTCGTCGAATCATGAGTTGTATGTCTCCACGGATGATAAGTTCTGCGGGTGTCAGATCGAGTGGGTGAAGAATTCGGGCATCGTCAAAAGCAACTACCTAGAAGCTATCTGAAAAAGGGGGTCTGACCCTTTGGATGCCTCGCTAAACCCCGGCAAAAACTGAGGCCGGAGAGGGTCAGACCCCTTTTTCAGATAGCTTCTAGTCCGCGCCGTCAGCGGATCCGAGCGAATTCGAATATTTGTTGTACCCCTGCGAGAACAGCGATGTCAATGAGCGGTTCGTGGCCAAATCGGTGTTTCGAACTCAATCGGCGGATCGACAGCTTGCAGCTCGGCGATGCGTCCTGAGTTACCAGCCCTCGGGTTCGGTAAGTTCCGCGACGATGCGTTTCAAGAGTTCCGGCAGTCCTTTGCCCGTGACGGCGGAGATTTGCAACACCGGCAGCCCGGTTTTTTCCGTCAGCAACTCGGCGGCGGCGGCGGCGTCCGGCAATTCGCACTTGGTCACGACAATGATCTCCGGACGCTCGCGGAGTTTCTCGTCGTACAACTCCATTTCCATGCGAATGTTGGTGTAATTGTCCAGCGGGTCCGATTGGTCCATCGGAGACGGTTCGACCAAATGGACGAGAATCTTCGTCCGCTCGACATGCTTGAGGAATTCGTGCCCGAGACCCACGCCTTCGCTGGCACCTTCAATCAAACCTGGGATATCCGCCATCACGAATTGATGGTCATACCCGATGCGGACCAATCCCAAATTGGGAAACTTGGTTGTAAAGGGATAACTGGCGATCTCCGGGTTCGCCCGTGACAGCCGACTCAACAACGTGGACTTGCCGGCATTTGGCTTGCCCACCAGCCCGACGTCAGCGATCAGTTTTAGTTCCAACAGAATTTCGCGCCGGTCACCCACCCCTCCCGGTTCGAATTCGCGAGGCGCGCGATTGACCGAAGTGGCGAAGCGTTTATTGCCTCGTCCACCGTGACCACCCGCTGCCACAACGATCGAATCGCCGACCTTGGCTAAATCCTTCAGCAGATGGCCGAGCTTCGCGTCCTTGACGAGCGTCCCTGGCGCGACTTGGATAATGGCGTCCTGGCCTCGTTTGCCCGTGCAGAGACTGCCTTCGCCGTGACCGCCGCGTTCGGCCTTCCAGTGCCGATGTCCCGCGATATTGCCCAGGCTCCCCACATTTCGCTCGGCACGCACGATTACGTTGCCACCGTCGCCACCATCGCCGCCATCCGGTCCTCCGCGTGGAACGTGCGGTTCGCGTCGGAAACTGAGGCAGCCGTTCCCACCGTCACCGGCTTCACAGTAGATAGTCGCTTGATCGACAAACATCAGATTCATTTCCGCAGCAGTGGATGCAAGATTCACCCGAATTCGACAGTCAACGCGAGCAGGTTCTACGTCGTGGGTCTGAGCGTGCCAAGCAGCGGCCCGAAGTGGAACGGGGCGGCCACGTGCGTTCACCATTCGTCGACTGGTCTCGACCGCTTTTTATTCTTGGCTCTAAACTCTGCCCACTCGACGGAATTGATCCGTTTCGGCGTTTATTCTCGTCGCGCTCAAATCTTGCACATTTCGTACTACACTCTGCAAATTGTTGTTTTCTTGCGCGCATTTTTGAGGTGAAGATTGCACGGACGGCATTGCCATCCGTGGGATCTTGAACGAGTTTGGTTGACGGTCGAGAGCTGCTGCGGGATTCACGATATCAAGACGGAAAGAACTCGCACTGACGAGTTGCGAAGGAAAAAGGAACGACATGGCAACGAATCGGCAAAAGAACATTCACGAAAAGCTGACCGAAATCGCGGGAAATCTGTGGTGGAGTTGGCAGCCGGAAGTGACGTCGATTTTTCGCGGCATCGATCCGCAGCGTTGGACGCAGTTGGCTCACAACCCCGTCAAGTTGTTGCAAGAGTTTTCGCCGGAAAAACTCGAACAGCGGGCTCGCGAAGAAGGTCTGCACTCCAGCATCAATCGCGCGTACCGAACTTGGCGTGAATATCAAGAAGCGTCCGACACCTGGGGCTCGACTCATGCAGGAGTCCTCGGGCACCGGCAGATTGCGTACTTCTCTGCGGAATTCGGCATTCATGAGTCTCTGCCAATTTACTCCGGCGGTCTCGGTGTTCTCGCCGGCGACCATTTGAAAAGCGCTTCCGACCTCGGGATTCCAGCCGTGGGCGTTGGACTGCTCTACAGCGAAGGCTACTTCTCGCAGCGGATCGACAAAAACGGCTGGCAGGAGCAGGACTACGCGAAAATTGACTCCGACTCGCTGCCGCTGAGACACGCGGCGGATCCGCACGGCAAACCGGTTGTCATTTCGGTCGATACGCGGGGCGGCAAGATCTTCGCCCAAGTCTGGCGGGTGGAAGTCGGCCGAGTCTCGCTGTACTTGCTAGACACCAACATCCCCGACAACTCGGAAGAAGACCGGCAGTTGACCGCTCGGTTGTACGGCGGCGACCAGCGAATTCGCGTGCGTCAAGAAGTGATGCTCGGCGTGGGTGGCGTGCGAGCCCTGACGGCGCTCGGAATTCGTCCGCGAGTCGTTCACATGAACGAGGGGCACTCGGCCTTCGCGCCACTTGAGATCATTCGCCAACGCATGCACGACGACGGCATGTCCTTCGACGACGCCCTTCGCGATGTTCGTTCCAGTTGCGTCTTCACCACGCACACGCCGGTTGCCGCCGGTCACGATCGTTTTGATTGCGGACTGGTGGAAGAACATGTCGGCCCGTTGGCGGACCAGATCGGTTTGAATGCCGAAGGTTTGATGGGTCTAGGCCGAGTCGATCCGCAGAACTCGCACGAGACGTTCTGCATGACGGTGTTGGCTTTCAAACTCAGCCGCTTGGCGAACGCCGTGTCGAGCTTGCACGGAGTCGTTAGTCGCCGCATGTGGGCGGGGCTTTGGCCGTGGCGTAGCGAAGAAGAGATTCCCATTGGACACATCACCAACGGTGTCCACGTTCCAACTTGGCTGGCCGCTCAGATGCGAAACATTTACGACCGCGTCCTGCCACAGAACTGGTTCCTGAGAAGCGGCGAGCCCCAAGTTTGGGCGGGCTTCGAACAAGTCACCCCGAGCGAGTTGTGGGAAACTCACCAGGCGTTGAAGAATCGCTTGATTGTGTACGCGCGCCGGAAGCTGGTGGAACAAGGCGAGCGTCGCGGCGCATCGGCCGCACACATGCGGGCCTTTAGCGAAGCACTCGATCCCACGAAGCTAACCGTCGGGTTTGCGAGGCGATTCGCGCCTTACAAGCGAGCCGACCTGCTGTTGCGGGAACTCGATCGCTTGCGCGACTTCATCAACGACGCCGCGTGCCCGATTCAGTTTGTGTTCGCCGGCAAAGCTCATCCTCGTGATGACGCCGGCAAGGAAATCCTGCAACGCGTTTTCCAGCTCACCCAGGAAGACGATTTCATTGGCAAGGTCGTGTTGCTGGAAGACTACGACATCAATCTGGGCCGGCATCTGGTGCAGGGTGTGGACGTGTGGCTCAACAATCCACGTCGTCCCTTGGAAGCGTCTGGCACAAGCGGCCAGAAAGTCGTGCTGAACGGCGGCTTAAACTGTTCGATTCTCGACGGCTGGTGGGCCGAAGCGTTCGACGGCCAGAACGGTTTTGCGATCGGCAGCGGTCGCAGTCATGTCGATGACGCCGTCCAAGATGCACGCGACGCGGAACAGCTCTTCGAAGTGCTCACGAACGAAGTGATTCCGCTGTATTACGATCGCGATACGGACGAGCTTCCGCAGGCGTGGATCAAGCGGATGAAGCGCGCCGTGCGAACGTTGGGCTGGCGGTTCAATGCCGACCGCATGGTGATGGATTACGTTCAGGAGTCCTACGTCCCGGCGGCTGGCGGGCTGTCGTGCAAGATCGTGCCGATGCCCTGATCGAAACGGAGCCAACATGCATCCTGCCATACTTGTAATCCTCGCAGCCGGTGTACTCGGAGCCGAGCCACATCCACTGGCCGCGCCGGGAGTCACTTCGTTAACGAATCCAGACGTCAAGTACACAAAATCCCAATCGCATCACGCCGTCCTGTCTCGCAATGGTGTCACGGCCATTGTGGTGGACAACGAGGCTGGGGATTCGCCGGAAACGTCAACCCATCGAGCCGGTTACAACGGTGTGGCCGTGCTGAAACAGACGTCGCGGGCGGACAACTTATTCGTCTCTGCATATGCCGGGTTGAATTTCGAACATATCCATGACGGCACACTCGCCGTCAATAAGGAGAAGTTCGAGCCGCGTAAATTCCCCATGGAACTGCGAATCATCAATCCGCACACCGTCGAGCTGTATCAAGCGCCAACACCCAATTGGAAGCTCGAAAGTTGTGGTCGATATACGATGCTCGACGACGGCACGATCGAGTACACCTTCGAGTGCATTCCGCGAGAACGAACGTTTCGCAACGGATTCATCGGCTTGTTCTGGGCCAGCTATATCCATGCTCCGGAAGACAAAGCCATTCATTTTCGCGCGGCCAAGGTTGACGGCGGCAAACCGGCATGGCTGCGAGCGGTGACGCCGCAGCATGGTGTTGACAGCACGCACCCACCACGCGGGCCACTTCCAAAGCTGGATATCGATCCCGAGTTCCCACTCACACTTGTGAATCATCGCTCGAAGTATGTCTACGACGAAGCGTGGTACTACGGGATCAGTCATGGGATGTCGTTCTCGCAGATGTTCCGCGAGCGAGACCGAATCTGGCTGGCTCAATCACCGACTGGTGGCGGTGCAAACAATCCGGCATGGGACTTTCAGTGGTTTATCCCGAACTACAAAGTCAACGAGGCCTACGGTTTTGTCATTCGAGCCGCTTACTTGCCGACAACAGAACGAGCCGCCATTGAACGTCTCACTGCCAAGCACCGGCAGGCATTGAATCCGACCCAGGATTGAATCCCTCACGGCAGGCGTCGGTGTTCGAAGTAGCGACTCAGCACTCGCACTCGGTAGACCTGATAGGCCACGATCCAGCCCAGCACCAACAGCACCCCGGCGAAGATCACCGGGTAATGTGCTGGGGCCGTCTGGTCGAGACTCAGCGTTAGCACCGTGTAAGACCCGACCGAAACGCCCGCCGTGAATAACACCAAGCGGACTCGAAAAAACAGGCCCGATGCGGCGACGAGTGTCGGGTAACCGATCAGCAGCGGGCCAATCGGTTGCCCGGCCTTTCCCGAGAGTAACAGCACCAACGTCAACAGGATGACGTCCGTGGCACACCATGCGAATCGGGTGGGATACGAAGCCGCGTGGCGTTGTAGGAACCGCTGAAAGCAAACACTGAGCACGGCCCACGCTGCAAAACAAAGCGTGACGTGGAATTGGTACACCGGCCGTGCCGACGAACACCAATAAGACACTTGCACGATGAACGCCGCAGTCGCCACGCCTCCGAGTCGCGACGCCAGAGCGGGCTCTCGGCGAGCCCACCGGCGAATTCGATCCACCACGCCGGAGGCCCGAGCTTCGATGGACTCACGCGCCAAGAAGCGATCCAAGTCCAGCGCCAAGGCATTGGCCGAGTCGTAGCGGCGGTTGGGATCCTTTTCCAAACACTTCAAGCAAATCAGCTCCAATTCTTTGGGAATCTCGGCGTTCAACCGAGTCGGCAAATCCGGCTCGCCTTCCAGCACCTGCACCAAAGTGTCGAGTGGATTGGGTTCTCGGAACGGCGGTCGACCGGTCAGCATTTCGTACAAGATCGCGCCCAGGCTGTAGACGTCGCTCTTCGGAGACACCTCGTTGGTTTTTCCGGCAGCCTGTTCCGGGGCCATATAGCTCGGCGTGCCAACAATCGTGCCCGTGCGGGTGTGGTCTCCGGAACCGTAGATTTTGGCGAGGCCGAAATCCGTCACGTACGGCGTGCCATCGTCGCTGATCAAGATGTTGGCCGGCTTGAGGTCACGGTGTATCAAGTCGTGTTCATGCAAATAATGCACGGCCTTGGCGATCGCAATCATGCATTTGGCGGACGTATCGGGATCGACACTTCCGGCGGCGAGTAGTTTATCGAGGCTTTCGCCGTCGATGAATTCCATCGCGAAATAGTGTTGCCCCGCATGTTCACCCACTTCAAAGATGCCGACGATGTTGGGATGTCGCAAACTCGCTGCGGCCTTGGCTTCGGCGCGGAATCGGCGAATTTCATCGGCAGACGCGAGGTGACTCGACAGCACCATCTTCAACGCCACGATGCGATCGAGATCCGCTTGGCGAGCCTTGTAGACGACTCCCATGCCGCCGCGGCCGGTTTCCTCCAAGAGTTCGAATCGGCCAAATTCGCCCAGCGTCGCGGCTGCTCCGTGGCGACCTTTCATGAATTCGCCATCGCTGCCGATCAGCGTGGAGCCAAGTTCTTCCACCGCGGATGGATCCGTTTCGACCTCGATCGGCAGCGCAAAACTCTCCAACCCATCCAAGCACTCAAGTAACTCGCGCAGCTCCGGGTGAGTTTGCAAGACCTGACTGGCGGACTCACCATCGTTTCCGTGCAGCGAAGTGAGGTAGCGGTCGAGCGATTCGAACAAATGCCGCTCGTCCTGCGTCTCCCATTCGCGGAGATCTTCCGCCTCGTCTTCGTGATTGGAGGGCATCAATATCAGCCGACAGCGGTGAGGGCAGTGGATTCCATCGTCAAGCGAGTTTCCGTTTCCCCGTGGTTTGGTGAGAGGCAGGGTCGGGATTCAATCGTGTCCGACACGGCTTTTGATGACTCCGGAGAAGTTCAGTTGGCAAATTTGTACGGACCCGAGCGATCCGATGCAAATTCGGTGTCGCGCGGCTCGCTGGTTCAACTTGGAAGACGGTCGGGTTATTGTAGAATCCCACGTCTCAATGCCCTTGGCCGATTTGGCCCGGCGATTCAAGTCACCCATCGAGAGTTGATCGAATGACACGTCGAGTTGTCGTCACTGGAATCGGATGCGTCACCCCGCTGGGCAACACCATCGAGACCATGTGGGAATCGTTGCGTGAAGCTCGGAGCGGGATCGGCAAAATCACGCACTTCGATGCGAGCAATTTTCCCACTAAGTTCGCCGCTCAGGTCAAGAATTTCGACATCGGCGATTATGTCGATGATCCCGAGCGATTCGAGTACGCCGGTCGGAACATTCGCTTCGCGGTTGGTGCCGCGACTCAGGCCGTTCAAGACTCGGGCATTTTGGATACCGTGGATCCCGCTCAGTTCGGCGTGTATTTGGGCGCGGGCGAAGGCCAACAGGACTTCATGATCTTCATGAGTATGGTGGCTCAGGCGCAAACCGACGGCGAAATCGATCTCGAAAAATTCACTCGCTGCGGATTGGAGCAACTCAATCCGCAGTCGGAACTTGAGCAGGAACCGAACATGCCCGCCGGGCATCTTGCCAGCCTGTTCGACGCCCAAGGTCCGAACCTGAATTGCCTCACCGCGTGCGCCGCCTCAAGCCAGGCAATCGGCGAAGCCACGGAAATCATTCGACACAACGAAGCCGACGTGATGCTGTCCGGCGGTGCTCACAGCATGATTCACCCCTTCGGTGTCACCGGCTTCAACTTGCTGACGGCACTTTCGACTCACAACCACGACCCCCAAGGTGCGTCTCGGCCGTTCGATTTGAATCGCGACGGCTTCGTGTTGGGCGAGGGAGCCGGCATGTTGGTCCTGGAAGAACTGGAGCACGCGAAGGCTCGCGGTGCCCACATCTATGGCGAAATCATCGGCTACGGATCCAGCGCGGACGCCTATCGCATCACCGACATTCATCCGGAAGGTCGCGGCGCGATTGCATGCATCAAGATGGCGGTGAAAGACGCGAAGCTGAATACGGACGAGATCGATTACATCAACGCGCATGGCACCAGCACGAAGGTCAATGACCGCGTCGAAAGCATGGCCATCAAGGGTGCCTTGGGTCAGGATGCCTATTCGACGCCCGTTTCCAGCTTGAAAAGCATGATGGGTCACTTGATCGCCGCCGCCGGCAGCGTCGAAGCCATCACCTGCCTGCTGGCGATTCGCGACGGCGTCGTGCCTCCCACCACCAACTACGAAACGCCGGACCCCGATTGCGATTTGGACTACATCCCCAATGTCGCAAGAGAAACCCCTGTGAAACGTGCCTTGTCCAACAGTTTTGGTTTCGGCGGCCAGAACATCTCGCTGATCTTTTCGGAATTCAACGGCTAAGCGAGTTCGTCACTTTCCGAGGTCTGGCTTACGGATTTCAGATTTGGCGGTTTGCCGTTGTTGGTGAATTCCACGTCGAACGCCCGCCAAATCTGAAATACGTAAGCCAGACCCCGATCGTCCAAAGTGTGACGAACTCGAACTAAGGATCGACCACAAAGAGGGCTCGTTCGCGGAACGACTCACGACAGCTAAAGACCTACAAGCGAAAGACTCGCGGCCCATGAATAACTCCGACGTCGACTTTCGTCGTTCCGGTCCAAGTCGATTCGTCGGATTTCTGACCTATCTGCTCATCGCGCCGACGCTGACGGTAGCGCTATCGCTGATCTGGATGCTCGCGGTACATGGTCTCGGTGCCGCAATGGGTTGGGACGAGAATGTGGCGATGGGCGTCGGTTTGGGCGGATTGCCATTTGTGGCCTTCGGCTCGCGCTGGCTGACGTGGCGTGAGTACCGTCAACGGGCATCCGCTGGGATCCGAATCGGTGCGGATCGAATTGACTCGAATCTCTCCGGGGCGACTTTTTCCGTGATTTTCGACGAGATCGACCAAGTAGCGATCACCGGAGTGCGCCGGCATCGGCGATTTCAGATCTCGACAAAGAGTGGTCGTCGCGTGTGTCTACCGCCAATCGGATTCCCGGTCTTCGACGATGTCGTTCCAGTTCTGCAACAACGCTTGATTCCTCGAATGGTCCGGCAAATCGAGGAACAACTGTACTCGGGAGAGAGTCTGACGTTTCGCGTCACGTGGTCGCACCGCGTGCGGCTTGCCGTTCTCGCATGCACCCTGTGCGTCACAAGCTTCGGAGACGCCCGCGCTTGGTGGTCTCGTTTTCGTTTGGGTCGTCAACATGGCTTGCGAGTCACGGCGGCGGGATTGACGCGACTTTGCGATGAGCGGTCGGTAGGCTGGGCCGAAGCAAGCCTTCTGCGAATCGACGAGACTGGAATCACCCTGCATGACGCGGTCGGATTCGAATTCAGTCTTCCGTCGTCGCAACAAAACTACTGGCCATTAACCGCGTATGCACTGCAACGATTGAGAAGTCGGGAGAACCCAATAAGATGAAAGTCGTCTCGACAATCGAGGCGTGAGCGGCATTTCGCCGGACCACATCGAATGACCCTTGAAGTCATTGAAAGCCGAACATGACTGACACCTCGATTACCTGCGGTGTTTTGCGAATGCTCTGCCTTGGAGCCATCTGTGGGTTAACCGGTTGCTCCGAGAACTTTAAGACTGCTTCCGTCGCGGAATCCAAGACTGCTGAGGTTCGGCCACCTTTGAAACACCCGGTTTTCGCGACGCCGGTGTCGTACCAAGCGTCACAATATCCGGCGATTCAAGTCGACGTCTTGGACGCGGACGAAACACCGTACCTCACGACTGCGGAACTTTACCTGTCGTTGCAATCGAGTCGTTTTCCAGACCAAACGCGTGTGCTGTTGCCGGTCAATGTCGGGGACTTCGGTGGCTGCCCCAGCCGATTTGTCGTGCTTCCCTTCGAGCCGA
>JAQBZS010000048.1 GCA_027622115.1 Planctomycetota bacterium
ATCCGGCGCGATCCAAGCGGTCGCGATGCTCGAATCCATGCGAGACGGAAAGTTGCCGGGTATCTCCGGCCTGGAGCAGATCGAAGACGGATTGCCGATCAACTCGCTCACCGCAAGGACGCAAGACGTGGAGATCAAGAATGCCCTGATCAATTCGATCGGCCTCGACGGCAATAGCTGTGCGTTGGTGATCGGGGCACCGAATTAACGACGGAGCTTTTGGAATTTCAGCCCAGCCTTGCAACATCGCGAATCCACCAAACAGATGAACTCACGGCCCACTCTCACCCAACCTGCTGCCAACGGAAGCGCCGACCACACGGTCGTCCCGCGATTCCCGCAGCAGGGTTACGCCCGTGAGTTCGTCGATAAACGCCGCGAATGGGTCGAGGAACGCACCGGTTGCCAACTTGACCACGTTGCTGCGTGTTCGCTCGACACCGACCTATTGCGCGGCAACATCGAAAACCCCATCGGCACGATCCAAATGCCGCTGGGTGTCGTCGGTCCCTTGAAGGTCAACGGTCAGCACGCGGACGGCGAATTCTATGTCCCACTCGCCACCACCGAAGGCGCGCTTGTTCGCAGCTATGAACGAGGCATGTTGGCCATCACGCGTGCCGGCGGCGCGACCACCCGAGTCACGATCAGCGAAAACAAGGGTAGCCCGATCTTCAAATGCGACGACGTGGCCGCCGCTCACGAATTGGCTCAGTTCGTCGAGCAAAACTTCAAGCAACTCAAGGCGGAAGCTGAATCCACCACTTCGCACGGCAAACTGTTGCGAGTTCACACACGGTTGATCGGTCGCGATGTGATCGTCGATTTCAGCTACGACACCGGCGACGCGCACGGCATGAACATGATCTCGAAGGCCACGGACGCGGCCTGCAAATGGATCGGTCGACAGTTCCCGGCTCAGACGTGTTACATCCTCAGCGGTGCCAGTTCGGAAAAACGACCCAGCGGAATGCTGTTCGCCGGCGGCAAAGGCAAACATGTGACGGCGGGAGTGCGGTTGTCGAAGCGCATCATCCGCCAGTACTTGCACTCCACCCCGCAAGCCATTGGCGACATGTGGCGTCGCACGCTCGTCGCGCAAACGGTGACCGGTGTCCTCGGCTATAACGGTCACGTGGCCAATGGACTCACCGCGCTGTTCATCGCCACGGGGCAGGACGTCGCCAACGTCACGAATTCGGCGGTGGCGATGAACCACATTGAAGTCACCGATGAAGGCGACCTTTACGCCAGCATCACGTTGCCATCGCTCACCATCGCCACCATCGGCGGCGGCACGGCGTTGGGCACGAGTGCCGAGTGCCTAGACATGCTCGGCTGCCGCGGCACTGGTCACGTCCTCAAATTTGCCGAGATCGTCGCCGCCACCGTACTCGCCGGAGAACTGTCGTTCGGCGCGGCGCTGGCCACCGACGAGTTCGTCCACGCCCACGAATCCCTAGGTCGAAATCGCCCAGACGCTTAACCCCATTTCATCCCTCAACCTTCATCCTTCAAAACATGCCTCGCACCTACAAACCACTTCCCCATAGCAGCGGACCTCGATCGTCTTATGACGCCGCGGTGATCGGCGCGGGTATCCGCGGGTTGATGACCGCCAACCTGCTGGCGAAGGAAGGCATGCGAGTTCTGCTCGTCGAACAGCATTACGTCGTTGGCGGCTATTGCAGCACGTTTCAACGCAAGGGCTACACCTTCGACGCAGCCAGCCACTTTTATCCATTGCTTGGCGACCCCACGACGATGACCGGTAAGATGTTGGCCGACATCGGGATCGAGCAAGAGTGGATCAAGATGGACCCCGTCGATCAGTTTCACTTACCGGACGGTTCGACGGTTTCAGTTTCGGCCGATTACGACACGTATCTCGCCAAGCTCAAATCCGACTTCCCCGCCGAGGCGGACGCCATCGACCGGTTCTTCGGTCTCGCCCGCAAACTCTATCTATGGGGCGTGCTGCACTTCTTCCGTGGCATCGAGACCAGCCGACTCAAGCGTTATCTGCCCATGACGCTGCGAGACGCTTTGAACCAGCATTTCCAAGACGAACGCCTGAAACTGGTGCTAACCGCCGACGTCCCGCACTGGGGTTCGCCGCCCAATCGCACGTCGTTCGTGTTCGATTGCATGCTGCGGCTGAGCTACTTTCTCGGCAACTATTACCCGGTCGGCGGCTCGCAGAAATTCGCGGATGAACTCGCCCAACGCTTCCAAGAGCAAGGCGGCGACATCCTGCTCAAGACGATGGTTCAGCGGATTCATGTGCGAAACGGCCAAGCCACCGGTGTCACGTTGGAAATTGGTCCGCTGAAAGACCGACGCGAAGTCACCGTGCAGGCGGGCGCCGTGGTGTCGAACGCCGACATGCGTTTGACGGTCGAAAAGCTCGTGGGGATTTCGCATTTCGAACCGGACTACGTGGCGCGGTTGCATGAACTGCGTGCGAGCTTCCCGTGCTTCCTGTCGCACATCGGTGTCCGAGACATCCCGCGCGACGTGCTGGAGCGAGCCCACGGATATTACTGGCGTGGTTGGGACAGCGACCGCGTGGCGAAGGGTGACTTCGATTGCAAGATCTTCGTGCCGTCGCTGTATGAACCAGGTCTCGCACCTCCCGGCCGCGACGTGATCGTTATTCAGAAAGTCACCGAAGTCCGCTACGACGAAATCACCGATTGGCAAGCTCATAAGCGCTCGGTCGAAGACTTCGTGCTTGAGCGGCTGGAATCGGCCATCCCCGGGGTTCGCGAGAAGTTCGACGTTTGCCTGAGTGCCAGCGCCGAGACATCGCACCGTTTCACGCTGAATTATCACGGAGCCATGTTGGGCTGGGAAATGTCGCCCGATCAACTTGGCGAACACCGTCCGGCGATCAAAAGCCCGATTCAGAATCTGTTTTTCGTCGGCCAATGGACTCAACCCGGCGGTGGTATCACGCCCGTCATGGTGTCGGCCATGCGAGCCGCAAAAATCGTGAGCAGCGGCTTCGATCCGGTCATCGAATCCGACATGCAGACCGACGACGATTTGGACATCGTTCCCGCATACGTTCATTCACACAGCAAGTTTTCCCACCCGCACAACATTCCCGTTGCCGCGCACGCCAAGACTGAGATTGCCGAGGTATTGAGGTGAGCACAGAAACCGAATTGAAACCCGGAGTCGCGACTGATTCCCCCGTTTCCGAGACGGCTCCTCCAGCAGTTGCTGCCCCTGCGGACCCGGCAGCGGCAACCGCGCCGGTCAAACAGCCGTCACGGCTTCGCCGCTGGACGAAACGCATCGCGATCACGCTGGGCATCCTGGTGGTGGTCGGCGGAATCGGCGCCGCTTTCGCCCTGCAAAAAATGAAGGAATTCGACGCGCAACACGCCGAGTTCCTGAGCAGCGGCAAGACAGTCAACAACTTCCTCAAGGACTACGCGTCGTCCGTGTCGGATGCGTTCAAGACCGGCAGTCCGGACGCAATCCTGGCCCACTACTCGGAAGGATTCGCGTCACCCGAACGCGGTTCGTGGCAGTTTGACGCGGGCCGAGACATCGGCGATGTCGACTACTTCACGCTCGAAAAACACGGTTCCGAGGCCTTCGACCGCACGCAACTCGGCAGCGAATTCTCCACGTACCTAAAAAACATGTCGTCGGTCGACGCCGTGGTCTGCAAGATCAACCTGGTTGAAAAAATCGAACCGGACAAGTTCGCACGTCTGACCGTCAAGTACATCCTCGACGGCAAGGACCACCAAGGCAAACTCTTCCAAGACCGCTTTTTCTTCCGCTGGTGGATTGAACAGCAAACGGGTGCCGATGGCCTCGGTGTCTGGCGGATCACCAAGGACGAATTCGTGGAAGGCGTCCGAGTCGCCGGTAGCGGACATGGTTTTGAACGAGTCTCGCCACAGTCGCTGGGAATCGACTTCGTCCACAAGCGAAACCCGAAGCTCGACGTCAGCAAGCCGGAAATCAAGATGATGTTCGCGGTCGTCGAACACGCATCCGGCGGCGTGACTTCGATGGACTACAACGGAGACGGACTCGCCGATCTGTTCTTTCCGGACGGCGTCCAATCGCGTCTGTATCGGAATGCCGGTCCGGCGCCGGACTCGCCGAACGGGCATCGACGAAACCACGCGAGCCGGATTGGACGGACTCGATCAAGCCCATTGCGGGCTCTTCTTCGACTTCGACAATGATGGCGACAAAGATCTCTTCGTCACGCGCTATCTCGCTCCGTGCAAGCTCTACGAAAATCAAGGCGACGGCACGTTCAAGGACATCGCCGAAACCGTGGGACTTGATTTCGTCGCCCCGTGCATGTCCGCCTGCTTGTTGGACTACGACGCCGACGGCCACCTGGACATCTACGTCGCAATTAACGGCAACGCGTTCAAAGCCGCTCCCGACATTCCATTCTATGCGACCAATGCGGAACCGAATCGCCTGTTTCGCAATGTGGGCGGCAAACGATTTGAAGACGTCACCAAATCCAGCAAAACCGGCGACAAGGGTTGGACGCTGGCGGTCACCGCGGGCGATTACAACAACGATGGCCGCACGGATTTGATCGTCGCCAACGACTTTGGTCGTAAGCTGATCTATCGCAACAACGGCGACGGCACGTTCACCGACGTGGCCAAACAGGCCAAGATGTTGGACTTCAGCGGCGGCATGGGTCTGGCCATGGGCGACATCAACGACGATGGCGTCGCCGACGTCTACACCAGCAATATCAACTCGAATCAACGCTGGTTCGGTGAAGACATCACCATTCGCCAATACATGAATAACATCCTCCGCACGAAGCACGTGTTTGGCGAACTTGACGAATACTGGGACATCTACAGCCTGTTGGGCGACGAGTGGCCCCGGCTCGGCCAAATGGTTGGCGATGGCAACTCTCTGTTCCGCAACAATGGCGAAGGGGTGTTCGAGGAACTTCACGACAGCCACACGCATCGCGCCGGCTGGAGTTGGGGGGTGGGCTTCTTCGACATGGACAACGATTCGGACTTGGACATCTTCGCGGCCAACGGTTGGATCAGCGGCAAGAAGAAAGACGATTTGTGACTACCGTTCCTCTCCGGCGCGGTCGCGCGGATCGAAAACTACAAGCAAGGTTTCTTCTTCAGCCCCAAGTTCGTCGCCGACAATTCCTGGAACGGTTACGAGTACAACTTGATGTTTGAATGCGTGGGCGACGGACAATACGCCGACGTGGCTCGCCCGTTGGGTTGTGACATCATCGAAGACAGTCGCTCGATCGCCATCGCGGATTTGGACGGCGACGGTCGCCAAGACATGGTGATCGCCAACAACGCCGACCCGCCGATATTCCTCTTCAACCGATTGCGTTCGGTCGGCAATTGGCTGCGAATCGATGTCGTTGGTTCCGACACCGCCAACCGCGATGCCATTGGCACACGGGTGCGAGTCGCGATCGACGATGCCGGCAAGGAACGCAAACTGACGCGCTGGGTCGAAGCCGGCCTCGGATTCTGCACGCAGTCCGATCTGCGGTTGCACTTCGGCGTAGGCCAGATCGATACGATTCAGTCAATCGAAGTCAAATGGCCCGACGGCAAAACCGAAGTTTTCAGCGGAGACGACGTCAAACAGGTCATCAACTCCAGCATCCGCATTAAGCACGGCGCTGGGAAGATCATTCGAATTCCAGTCGATCCCAAACACGAGGTCGCAGCCAACATCTCGCGATGACGGCACGGAGATTTCTTAGTTCCAGAATTCAGCATCCAACAGCGGAATCTTCTCGAAATCACGTCGATTCCGAGAAATCAGTTTTACCGAATGCGAAATGCAAATCGCGGCAATCCGCAGGTCATGTGTTCCGACGCGAATCTTCTGTTGCTTCCAATTGGAAAACAAATCGTGAGCCCGATCGTCATACTCCAAAATCCTAAGTTTGCCACGGAGATTGTTAATGGTCTCGGCAAGAAGGGCGTAGGCCCGTTGGATCGTGAGTTTGGAAGATTGTGCTTCTGCTTGACGAACACTGTTCAAACGACCGCGCAAGACTTCTTCTGCGCTAACGATGGTTATGCTGCGTTCGTCATCTGGGATCAACAGAATTCTTGCAGTGAACGCCGCATTGCCGCGAACGAATTCGCCGTAGACGTCGGTATCCAAGGCGATCATTGTTCGAGCATGTCCCGTTCACGATCACGCTCGGCGTATGCCTCATTGACGATGTCAACGATCGTCGGGTCATCGGCACACGAACCGGCGAGTTGCATGAACTCATCGTTCGGGTGGAACAGCCCGTGGCAGCCACGGTCTTCGATTCTTCGGGTCAGTTTGGCTTCCAACGATTCGAGCGCCGCGCCGGGACTCTCGCCCTCACCGAGTAGATCCTCCAACACGTTGTCGTACTTTGCCGTAAAGCGACCGCCCCATTCTTCATAAACGACTGTCATTCCCAACCTCACTACAAACGCCACTGAAATCGAACAGTTTCGACCAGACACAATAACCGACAAGCACGGCGTCGGGGAGAACAAAATGTCGACCAGCCCTCCACTTGAGACAGAAACCGTTTCGGCACCTGAAACGGAACCCGAAGAATTGCAACCGGCAGCACGGGAAGCGATCGCCAAGCCATCACCGGAAACAACCGCGAAAAAGCCACATCGCTGGCGAAAGCGGTTGGCTTACGGGTCGGTGGCGTTCCTATTCCTTGCCGCCGGCGTTGGCATTTATGCCAAGTTCGCGTTCGACCGCATCGAAGAACGAGCTGTTCAGCTTTCCGAAGCCGGCGTCTCGCTCAACAAGTTTCTTAAGAGCTATGTTGGCGCGTTAAGAACCCGCGACGTCGATGGCCTGTTGAGTCATTACACCGATGACTACACGGCTGAAAACGAAGGGCTCTGGACCGAAGTGCTCGAATCGGAACGAGACGGAGCCAAGGTCTACGCTTGGCAAACCGCCGATCCACGAACTTTCTCGAAATCCGATCTACGTGGGCAACACGAAGACCACCTTACTCGCGTCTCCGAAATCGATCAGGCCAAGTTCAAAATCGCCTCGATCGAAGATTTCAATCACGACGCAGGCACGATTCGCATTCGCAGCGTGTTGTGGATTCGTGGTTCCAACGAACAGAAAGAATCGGTCGAAAGCCGCACGTGGTTTCGCCTGTCGTTGAAACGAGGTGACGAAAAGAGTTGGAAGATTGCCAGCAAGGAATTGCTCTACGGGCAAACGGTCAAGGGACCACGCAAAGGCTTCACCGACATCACCGAAGAATCCGGGATCACTTTTAAGTCTCAGCACAACCCGTTGCTTAGAGAAGCCGAATGGCGACCGGACAAGTTCGCCATCATGAAGTACGCGGCCGGTGGCATCACTACCGCCGACTACGACAACGACGGCTGGGTCGACTTACTCTTTATTGACGGCGGCAGCACGCAATTGTTCCGCAATCTCGGCAACGGCAAGTTCGCGGATACAACTTCCACCTCCGGTCTCCCCACGGACTTAAAGGGCGGCAGCGTGGCACTCTTCGTCGACCTGGACAACGACGACGACAAGGACTTGTTCATCGGTCGCGGAACCGGCAACAACCTGTTGTTCAAGAACAACGCCGACGGCACGTTCACCGATGTGACGGAAACTGCCAATGTCAACGGGATTTGGGTCTCGACGGCCGCCGCGGCGGATTACAACAACGATGGCTACGTGGATATCTACTTCGGGAGGTATCTCGACCCACGAATCAACTTGCCGACAACCAACTTCTATACCCGCAACAGCGAAGGCAACACGCTGCTCAAGAACAACGGCGACTTGACGTTCACCGATGTCACGAAGGAATCCGGTGTGCGGGAAGGCGGCCTGACATTGGGGATTGCTTGGGCGGATTACGACGAGGACGGCGACCAAGACATCTATGTCGCCAACGATTTCGGTCGCAATGCACTGCTTCGCAATGAAGGGGACGGCACGTTTTCGGATGTTTCGAAGGAAAGCGGGACCAGCAACATCGGCTATGGCATGAGTTCCTCGTTTGCCGACATCGACAACGACGGCGATTTGGACATCTACGTGGCCGCAGTTCATTCGGGACAACGCTGGTTCGGTAACTCGGCGACCATTCACCGTTACCTAGTCACCAGTTTTCGTGAAGGCACGCTCTGGGAAGACTATCCCACATACCTAGAACTCTACGATCTGTTGGGTGGAAACTGGGAAGCCCTCGGCGAGGAAGTGCTCAAAGGCAATACGCTGATGCTCAACAACGGTGACGGCACCTTCAGCGACGTCACGGAACAAGCCCGAGTCAATCCGCATGGCTGGTACTGGAGTTCGGCTATGTTTGATTTCGACAACGACGGCCTGCAAGACATCTACACGGTCAACGGCTGGATCACGGGCAAGGAACCCGACGACTTGTGACTACCTTTCATCAGTAGCGTAGTTACGCAACTCCGACAGTATAAAGCAGGCAAGTTCTTTAAAGACGAATTCCGCGGCAACCTCTCCTGGAACGGCAACGAACACAACAACCTCCTTCGCAATGAAGGATTGACTTCCGACGGCGCCATGAAGTTCGCCGATGTCGCCATGGCGTTCAGAGCCGACGACCAGAAAGATGCCCGCGGCATGGCGGTGGTCGACATCGACAACGACGGCGATTTGGACATCGTGATCAACACCAACCCAGGCGACCACGGCGTCGATGCCGTGGCTCCGGCTGTTCTGAGAAACGACATCGGGCAAGGTCGCAACTTCTTGATGGTGGAACTCAAGGGCGTCAACTGTAATCGCGACGCTCTCGGAGCCACCGTCCATATCGAAACCGAACCCGGTGCCGACGGCAAGCCGCTGAAGTTGATGCGTCATGTGCATTGCGGATCCGGCTATGCGTCGCAAAACGACATGCGATTATTCTTCGGCCTGAGTGATCGACGCGAAATCCGTTCGTTGGAAGTCCGTTGGCCCAACGGCAAAGTGCAGGCGTTTAAGGACATTCAACCGAACCGCCTGATTCAAGTCATCGAAGACGGCCAACCGACGCAACTGCCTTTGAAACCAGGTCAAGAAAGCGTGGCGTTTTCGGCAAGCCGACGTTGACATCCAAATTCACCGCTGTCATCCCGCGAATCGCCCAGCTTGAGTAATAGGATTGTCATGATGTTCCACCGCTCCTCACTGCTTCCGTTTTCCTTTGTGTTTCTGTTCGGTTGCGGCAGTGACGCCCAGGTTCCACCGCCGGAAGTTGGAGACGTGGCACCGGCGTTTACGCTTAAGCAAGTCGCGACACAAGAGGACTTCGATAGCGAGTCCTTAAAGGGAAGCATCGTGGTGCTCAACTTTTGGGGTGTCACGTGTCCCGTCTGCATGAAAGAGATTGGCGAACTTAAAGAGATTCAATCCGCGGGCAAAGTCAAAGTGGTCGGAATCGCGATTGATGGAGACGCCGACAAGATCACTAAGATTATGGAAGCCAAGGGGATCAATTACCCCATTTTGGCAGGTGGCGAAGAGATCTTCACGAGATTCGACGGCTATAGCATTCCCTACACTTTGGTGTTGGACAAGTCGATGGTGGTCCGCAAGAAGGTTTCCGGCCGACTTGAGAAGGCGGACTTCGAGAAACTCATCGACGAGATCTAAACCACAATCCCCTTGAAAACCGAACTTTGCTACTCGTTTGACCGTCAGCCGCAGGCGTACGCGTGAACTTTTCGGTGACTGACGGTAGTACGAGGTAACGCGGCACAATCCGGTTTGTGCCGATTGTGGTTCTCATGGTGAATCCGGTTTCAATCTCGATCAAACAACAAGCAACTGCATCGCGATGCCAACCATCGACCTTCCCGAAACTCCAGGACTTGTTCAGTCGCATGAAGCGATCGCGTCGGTGCAGGGTCGTGTCCGTATCAAAGACGCAATTCCTCGATGGCGAGCGTGTTTGCGACGCTTAAAACCTCTGCGGGTTATTGCTCACAAGAGTCTCCGCGGTCCGTATTCGCAGTCGGAATTTATCGACGCTACCTCGACAATTCGCGATGAGGCCGCTGAATGTGGGTCAATCCCCGATAAGACGCGAGCGTTCTGGCGAATGGAGAAGTTGGGGTTCTCGTATTGTCGAAACGGCCAAGGTCTACTCAATGACGACGCAATTCCCATTTCCGTGCAGCCCATTTCACATGTCGGGCTAGGAATCGCAGCTGCGGAGAGTGCCAGTTTTCAGCCGACTCGCATTGCGGAGTTGATTGAACCACGCGCGCATCCGGATTATCGACTGTTTCCCTACGAATCGGTGGGTTGCATTTGGGCCGTCTATGCAAACAAGTGGTTTCAATATCTGTTCCGCATGGTGTCGCGCACAAAGATTCCGCCAACGACCCTTCCGGACATGGCGACCTTTCTTGCGGCGTTTTCACCCGAGATCCGGTCGCTGATTTCTCATGGATATGGTCGCTCGCTTTACTTCCGAGACTACAACGTACAGCGAGCAATTCGCAGTGCGGTAAAACTCCACGAATTGGATAAGCGGGCTGTCGTTCAGGGCATCGCTTTTGCGTATGCCATGATCAACAGCGCCGACATTCATCGCGTGTTGGACGTTGGGAGAGATCTTGATGACCCCGAATTGGCAGGTGGGTTTCAGGATGGCCTGACCTATGCTCTGACGTTTTGGGAATGGGCGTTTCCGGGGTTTCTGGAATTGCTGACTCCGAGTTCACCGAGACAGCAGGAATTCATTCGCATCGCTTCCGAACAGGTTGTGGAGTGCCGCGCGAACGGCGCATTGAGCGTGTTTGGGGTCGCGGCATCATGACAGCGGCAACAGACCTGAATCCCTCGAAAGGCGTTGTACGGTCGGCAGGGTTCGACGAATCGCGAGCCATACTTCGCGGCCCGGATATGTTTCCCCGGTTCCCAGTCACGGGTGACGGCACGCCTTTGTCCTTGCTTGGTTTACCAGCGGAATCGCGGTTGTTCGTCTTTGAGCGAAACGGACAGCGACGCGCTGTTCCACATGACGAATTGGCCTATTGGCATATCGCGCAAGGCTCAATCGCAAACGATCCGTATGCCGTCGCATTCTGCGCGGCGTGCAACACGGCGGTGGGTTTTACGCCGACCGTCGATGGTGTCATGCATCACTTCAGCTTAGGCGGTGTCTATAACGGCAAGATGTTGATGATCGACGACGAAACCCGCACCTACTGGGATTACGTGACCGGCGAAGCCGTTTACGGAGCGCTGGCAGGGACTCGATTGGACGTTTGGAATGTCGAGTCGACAACCGTCCGCGAATCGCTCGAACTCGAACCGGAATTACTGGTCCACACACGACGCTTGCGATGGTTTGGGAAGCTCGTGGCGTTTGCCGGTCGTTATCTCAGTCACTGGCTACCGCCGGGATTCGGCCGAACGCTCGGTCGCTTGGATCGTCGCCAACCGAAAATGGAAATGGGATTCGGCATCGTGACGGAGAGTTCGCAATGGTTTCTTCCCATACGCGAGATGCCAACTCAGGACGCGTGGGAAGTGGATGGTCGTCGGTTGGTAGTGGAATCGTCGAAATCGCGAACACCGTTGGCTCGCTTTGAAGACGGCACGCGACCACTCCAGTTCATGACTCGTTGGTATGCATTTTCGTTGACATTCCCCTCTTGCAGTCTCTATTCGAAAAAAGTCGATCGACCACAATGAACGTCACCAAGCATAAATATGATGTGGTAATTCTCGGGTCGGGTTTGGCCGGATTGACGCTCTCGCGACATTTGCTGCGCGAAACGGACAAGACCATTCTGGTGCTCGATAAGAGTCCCGATGTCCCCACGACCAAACAGAAATACGGCGAATCGTCCGTCCAAGTCGGCGGATATTATTACTCCAAAGTGCTGGATCTTGAGACATATCTCTGGCACGAACAATTCATGAAGTACAACTTGCGGTTCTATTTCAAGACGGCGGGCCGATCGAACACGCAGTTCGAAGACTACGCCCAAGCCTACATCCGCACGTTTTCGAACATTCCATGTTATCAACTCGACCGCAACCGGTTTGAAGCCGATGTGTTGAAGATGAATCAAGCCGACTCGCGGTTTGAAATGCTGCATCCGGTGCAAAACCTTGCTGTTGAACTCTCGGAATCCGATCGGCATACGATTTCGTACCGGCATGGCGACACGGATTACTCAGTGTCGACCGAGTGGGTGGTGGACACGACCGGTCGAGGCCGCATGTTGGCTCGGCAGACCGACCGTCGAGCGCCGTCCCCGATCGATCATGGTTCCGCGTTCATGTGGGTTGACGGCACGGTGGATCTGGAAAAGCTCACGGATCGGTCTCCGCGAGAAATCCGCCTCAACAAGAATCGTCGCGAAACCGGGCACACCCCACATTGGCTCGCGACAAACCACTTCATGGGCGAGGGCTTTTGGTTCTGGGTGATTCCGCTTCGCGGCATGACCAGTTTGGGCGTCGTTTATGACAATGCACTCATCGACGGCAAGCAGTTTACATCCGCTGAAAAACTCCTGGACTGGATTTGTACGGAATTCCCGCTGTTCGAACGCGACTTGCGGAAACGCAAGACTGTCGACTTCAACGTGCTGAAGTCCTACGCACACGGCTGCACCCAAACGATCAGTTCGTCGAAGTGGGCCATGTCCGGCGAAGCTGGCCGGTTCAACGACCCGCTTTATAGTCCGGGCAGCGATTTCATTGCCTTGCACAACACGCTGATCGTGGATGCGGTCAAGTGTAAGAGCGCTCGAAAACTGGCACGTAAGTGTTGGCTGTCCGAAATGCTGATGCAGTCTTGCTACAACTCGCTGATGCCCACGTTTGTGACAACCTACGACGCGCTCGGCGATCAAGAGACGTTTGTGTTGAAGTATACGTGGGAGCTGTCGGCTTACTTTACGTTCTACGTATTCCCATTTATCAACGATCTGTCGTGCGACAGCGAATTCATTCCAGCGTATCTCAGTCGGTTTTCTCGCATGGGAGCGATGAACCAAAGCGTGCAGTCCATGATCAGCGGGTACTTTCAATGGAAGAAGGACTCGCCCGTTGTTGATGCGGAACCGATTTGTCACGACTTCACGGCATTGGCACCGCTAGCCCGAGCCGAAAAGATGTTTTACGAAGTCGGGGTCACCCCGGATGAGGCCAAGAACATCCTGGACGAACAACTGATTGGGCTAACCGAGTTTGCTCGCTTCATCGTGGCATATATCCATTCGATCGTACTTGGCGACGAACGAATCATGACGAATCGGCCATTCATCGAGGCGATCGATTTCAAGACGATTGAATTTGATGTCGAGGCCATGAAAGCCGAATGGGATCGGCACTCGGGCAGTTTCGAGGAATTCGAGTGGTCGTTCTGTCCGCACGCGCTGGATAAGTTCCGCGACCAAATGAGCAAACGCGGACACATGGCCATGGAAATGATGCAGACGTCGGAGAGTTAGGCACTACGCACAAGGGTTGTAAATGATGTTGCGTTGTTCAGCCGCAGAGCGGCGGCAGCATGAGCCCCAGCTACGAGGATTTGATCATCGGCGGCAGTCGCGGAGCGGCGGCAGTAGCGGTCAATTGCTTTCGCGGCTACGACTCGCCTGGGTTGAATTGATACCTCGGGTTGCACGCCAGTCTACATGCTGCCGCCGCTCCGCGGCTGAGAGTATTCAGGACCACAACGAACGCGTCGGGTTGCCATTCTTCCAGATTTCCAATTGAACGCGATTTGAGTTTGGGCAGGCATCCGTTTCGCGAGTTGCGCGGCCATGCACAATTTTCGGTCGAGATTTGCGGGAGGGCGATATGTCAAACGCATTGCTACAGGATCATGCACCGGGCCTCGAAGTGTGTCTGTTTCCAGACGTGCGGGAGGAGTCTTACATCGTCGACTCGATCGAAGGAGACGTTCCCGGCTACATTCGCGGACACTATTACTTGAACGGACCGGCCAAATTTGAGCGAGGAGATTTGAAGTATCGCAACTGGCTCGATGGCGACGGGATGGTGTGTTGTCTGCGATTCGACGATGGACAAATTCGATTTACGAACCGGTTTGTTCGCGGTCGCAAGTTTCAGCAAGAAGAGGAACAGGGTCGGGCGGTGTTCGCCACGTTTGGGACACGATTCGATGGGGACAAGATGCGGCGCGGCATCGCCACGGAGTCTCCTTACAACGTGAGCGTGTACCGGTATCGAGATGCGTTGATTGCATTCGGCGAACAAAGCGTCCCGCTGGAACTGAACCCCGAAACGCTGGAGACTATGGGCGAGTTCGACTTTGATCGGCAGCTCAATTCGCTAAGTCCGTTTTCGGCACATCCCAAGATCGACTCGCGATCCGGCGAGTTCATGAATTTTGGGATTTCGTTCGCCGGTCGTCAGCCTTTGGTGAATTACTATCGGTTTGACGCAAACGGAGTTCTTGCCTGTCGCAAACGTGCAACCTTGGATCATGCGTGTTCGATTCACGATTTCGCGGTCAGCGAACATTATGCCGTGATCTATCTAAGCCCTTATGTGCTTGACGCGTCCGCCATGATGGGTGAAGGCAAGTCGACAATGGATGCACTTGAGTGGCGTCCGGAGTTGGGCGGGACGCTGTTGGTGCTGAATCGCATGGACGGCGAGGAAGTCGCCCGCATTTCGATCGGGGACCGATATTGCCTGCATACCATCAATTGTTTTGAGGATGCGAACAGGCTGGTCTTGGATGTGATCGAACTGGAGCGACCGGTTTACGATCAATACCAGGTGTTGCCGGACATGTTTAACGATGTGCCGTTCGGTTGGCCCGTGCGGATCACGATGGAACTTGAAACACGGCGAGTGGTGGATCGGCAACAGTTGGATTACCACGGCGCTCCCGATTTTCCGGCCATTGATCCAAAACTCGAAACGCAAGCTTACGACGACTTTTGGATGCTGGGCATCGGCACGGCGGGCCGGCCCGGACGAAAATTCTTGGATACGCTGGTGCATGCCAATTGGAACGGAGCGATTGAGGAATATCGATGTCCGTCCGGTTGCTACGTCGGCGGAGAACCGGTGTTTATCGCCGATCCGCACGATGCGTCCGGCGGTGCGGTGATGTGCCAGGAAATGGACTCGAATGGACCGACCAGTTCGTTTGTCATTTTTCGAGCTTGCGATGTGAGTCACGGTCCGATTGCCAGGCTGCGACTTCGCACGCCAGTCCACTTCGGGTTTCATGCGTCGTTTTACGCGAGATGAACCGGTCGTTTTAAGTGAGACCTCGTGTGGACCCCCGTTGGGCTTGTAAGACCGTAGGAACCGCACTCTAATTCGACAGCGCCACTTTGGCGTTCGCTCGTTTAACCGCACGCCGTAGAAGCTATCCGAAAACGTCAAGTTGTTGTAAACTGAGGCTCCGCAACAACTTTCCTCACTCCAAGGA
>JAQBZS010000049.1 GCA_027622115.1 Planctomycetota bacterium
TGGTTAACCCGAAAGCTCAGGCGTTTTTGGCCCCAAAACGCCCGCGCCTTCGGCTGCGGGTTAAACGACAACCCAAAACCCAATGATTGAACTCACACACGACACCATCAATCACGCCGAACTCACCGAACGCGTCCGTTCCACGCAATCCGGAGCCGTGATCTTGTTTCTCGGCACGGTGCGCGAAATGACGCACGGTCGGCAAACGACGGCCTTGGATTACGAGGGTTATCCGGAGATGGCTCGTGCCAAAATGGCCGAATTGGAAAAGCAAGCACGCAAGCGGTGGCCAGTCGACCAATGCGTAATCTCGCACCGGTTGGGGCATTTGGAACTCGGAGATGTTAGTGTGGCCGTGGCGGTGAGTTGCCCGCATCGGGATCAAGCGTTTGAAGCCGGGCGGTTCTTGATCGACCAATTGAAAGTGACCGTCCCGATTTGGAAAAAAGAGAACTGGGCCGATGGATCGACCGAGTGGGTGCATCCGGGAACGGATTCCAACAGCTCGTTACCTCCAAGTGACCGCGAGCCGCCGAGCGCGGACGCGTAATGGATGAATCCGATGGAACAGCTCATCGACTCGTTTGGCAGAGTTCACAACAATCTGCGGATCAGCGTCACCGATCGCTGCAACATTCGCTGCTTCTATTGCATGCCAACGGAAGACGTGGTGTTCATGCAGCGGAATCAATTGCTGACGTTCGAAGAAATCGAACGCGTCGTCCGAGTCGGCGTGACGGTGGGCATCAACAAGATTCGGCTGACCGGCGGCGAGCCGTTGGTCCGCCGAGACTTGGACCAGTTGATCTCCAAAGTGGCCGCGATTCCCGGCATCCGTGACGTGGGACTCACCACCAACGGCATCCTGTTGGCGGAACAAGCCCAACAACTTTTCGATGCCGGACTGCGACGGATCAATATCAGCCTCGATGCACTGGACCCGGTCAAATTCAAGGAAATCACTCGCCGCGAGGGTTACGAAAAGGTCATTGAAGGCATTCACGCCGCAAAGGCTGCGGGCTTCGATCCGGTCAAAATAAACGCCGTGTCGATTCGAGGCGTGACGGAAAGCGAAATCGTGCCGTTCGGAAAGCTGGCTCGCGAAGCCGGAGTCGAGATTCGGTTCATCGAATTCATGCCGCTGGATTCGGACAACGCCTGGGAACGCGACAAGGTTCTCTTTGCCGATGAGATCGTTGACACGCTGTCTCGCGAAATCATGCCGCTGCTTCCGATGAAAAACCGTGATCCGCAAGCGCCGGCGACGGAGTACGTCTTCGAGGACGGTGTCGGTCGCATTGGCTTGATCGCATCCGTGAGCCGACCGTTTTGCATGAGTTGCAATCGTTTTCGGCTGACGGCGGACGGCAAGTTTCGCAATTGCCTGTTCAGCCTCGAAGAGACCGACGTGAAGTCGCTCATTCGCGGTTCGGGCACCGACGCAGACATTGCCCGCGCGATGATTGAGTCGATCCAGGCCAAGAAAATCGGCCACGAGATCAACTCGGCGAACTACGTGCAGCCCATTCGCCCGATGCACTCGATCGGCGGCTAGAAGCTATCTGAAAAAGGGGTCTGACCCTCTCCGGCCTCAGTTTTTGCCGGGGTTAGTGAGGTCGCCAAAGGGTCAGACCCCCTTTTTCAGATAGCTTCGAAAATCGGCCGCGCCGTTTGCATGCGTCGCATGAAACGGCGAGGCCGTTGACCCTTCGCGTTCGCATTACCCGCAATCGGGGCCGACCACGACGCGGAACTTAAGTCCCGGCGCGCGTTTGCGAGTGATTGAAGTGGCGACCTCGGAACGAAGTCGACCGACTACCCGATCCAGTCGTTCCATCACGACGGATGGATCAGGAACGACTTCGTGACTGCCGACAATACTGACTGTCACCAAAAGCTGCGCTGCATTCGGCGCTGGAATGACGGACTCGACAGTGAGTGATTGCAGCAGTTCGTCGGAAAACTCACCGGACAGCACGAGGCTCAGTGTTTGCTCGACCTGTTGGCAAAGCTGTTGCGTCTTCCGGTCTCGTTTGTTTCGACCCGAATGACTGTTGAAGAAGAGGCGCGGGTCGACACCGTCATCTTCCTGAATCTCACCACAGCACGCGAGCATTTGCGCGCGCTGACGCTTGTTGAGTGACATAAGGCTCTCACAAAGGGATGGCGTTGAAGCTGAAGAAATCGGAAGCCACGCCGTGAGAGCTGGTCAAATTGCTGCAAGCTGACTTGTGTCAGGGGCGTTTGACGGAAAGCGTCCCAAGAGACGGCGAGGCCGGACATGGTTCAGAACATCGCATCGTCGGCCTCCTTTCGGGTCGAAGCAGTGTTGAAAGCGGTTCATCGCAACCGAGTGCCGCACAGACACCGCGTCCGGTGAGTCGGTTCGCGCCTCGACTCACGGTTTCGGCACGCGACCGAACCTGACACCGGATGGAGCAGCGGCCCAAAGAAGAAGAAAGGCCGGGCGACTGCGGGAAGTCGCCCGGCCCGTCAGGGATGGGATCGTGAGGTGGGTAAGACCCGTTCTCCAGACGGGTCTGGGTCTCCGAAGAGCGCCGTTGGTCCCCTCTCTCCAAAGCAGACCAACGGAAGGTTGCGGCACTGTTATAGCGGGGGCCGCTCCTTTCTCTCCTCAGAGTTGCTGTCAGCCTCCCTCTCTCCAAAGCAAGGCTCACAGTGAAGCACCAGCGGTTCTGGGCTTGTTCTCTCTCACGCCAAAAGTAAAAGCACGCTGCGTGCCATGTCTGCGATTCTCTGCAATCGCGATTGCCACGCATGTACGTAACTCGTGTGACAGTCATGCTTTTCGAGTCCGCAACATTTCTCGCGAAATCCAAGGGCCGAGCGAAACTGGCTGCGATTGCAGGATTTACAAGTGAAACTGAGGCCAAGATTGCAGAAGTTACAACGGGGGACCGGGCTCTGGCTAACGGCTTTCAGATTCGGCGGGTTGACGTTCTTGATGAAACCAAAGCCCACCGCCCCCAAGTCTGAAAGACGAAGGCCCGGCTGGAATCTGTGATGATTGGCGAAATCATGACACCGAACACCGAACGATCTTCGACGCAACGCAACACTCAGGTTCAACGCTCAAGTCGATTGCGTCTTGCCGCGTGATCAGAACGCCGAGCGTCGGGAGTGTCTCCACTTGCGTGGTTTGCCAGTACGGCTGCGAGCGAATCTTCAACCCGTCCATGTCAAACATTACTGCTTCAGTCCGACCCAGTATCGCCTGTTTGACGCGACTCACTTGTTACTGAGCACTCGCGGTGCGGGATGAGTAGCAATGCCGAGAAAACTACTCCGCGCCCTTCGACACCCTCTGCGTCTCCCTTCTCGACTCTTGCTTTCATCGGTGCTTGAGTCCCGCGTGGAAGTAACGCCAAGGTAACAGTTCGAGAGACGTTTCGGTCGATTTTCCGTCTACTAGGGCTTGGAAACGAACCTTCGGCGATGCGACCCACGAAACGGGCGGTCGTAAATACTCTGCCCACGATGAAACGACCGCGAAGTGAAGCTCGGTTAACCGCCGTCCCCAACGGGCCGCGCGTGTCGGCACATCCAACGCGCGCGGCCCGTTGGGCACTGCGGTTCAACGAGCCAATTTCGTTCGCGCGGAGAATACATTCGACATTGCCTCTCGCGATCCCACGTCACTTCCCCACCGCAGACTGAAATCAACCGCATCCGTGCTGCGCGTTAGGGAAGATAGTCCGTCCAACCGCAAGCGGCCCAATCGGGCTTGTCACTCAATTCGTCTTGTTTTCCCAATTTCACGACTAATGAACGGCACGCCGACACGAACCAATTCGCCAAGGTTTCCGCAAGGGCGTTGGCAAACAAGCTTTTTTGTGTCGCCAAGCGAGCAACGCAATCTCACCGAATTCAAACCGGATCGAAGCCGATTCAATGATCAATCACCAACCAGCACGATGGATACACGGTCGAGTTCCGCATGGTTTTTGGGAGTCCCGCTCGAATCGAGTCGAGTACATGGACTGGCTCGGACACCGCTGCGGTTTCCAGAAAATCTGCGACTGGTATCAACTCAACCGCATGCATTTTCGCAAGAACTTCGGCGGCGGTTTACTCATGTCGTTTTATGGCGACTCGCCACTGGAATCCGTCAAGGATTACCTGCCCGAGTATCCTTGGAAGCCCTGGTTGTTCAAGCGCACGCCGCAAGGCTTTTGGCAAGACCGCTGCAATCGAGTCACGTATATGGACTGGCTGGCCGGTCGACTCGGTTTCCATGCGGAAGCAGACTGGTACGGCATTGCTCAACGTGACTTTTTTGCCAATGACGGCGGGGGATTATTGGCCACCGTCTACGATTTCTCGCCGCAGGCTGCCTTGCACGATTACCGCCCGGAGTATCCGTGGACGCCGTGGCTGTTTCGCAGCGTGCCCAAGGGCTTCTGGGCCGTATCGGAAAATCGCGTGTGGTATCTCCGCTGGCTGGGCGAAAAACTCGGATACCAGGCTGAGACGGATTGGAAGTTGGTTCGCCAACGCGACTTTTGTGAGAACGGTGGGTCCGGCTTGCTCATGAATATCTACGGAGGTTCTCCGCAGCGAGCTGTTCGTGAACTCTTGGATGGACGGCGACCGCTCCTTTCGTCTCAGCGGTCGCAATCGTCGCAATTCCGGTCTCGGCAGGAAGGCCGTGATCCTCAGCCAAGAATCATTTCCGCCACTCGCGAGCCGCAGATTTGATTGGGCGAAATGACGGCGTCGACTCGCGCTTTTCGCATGCGGTTGGCGATGGTCAGATCATTCGATCGAGCAAAGACTTCAATGTCGCCGCCTAAATCCTTGCAGGTGATACTGATCAACAAATTGTCGATCTCCGAGTCCATCGCCGCGACGACGTACTTGGCTTCCAGCACATTCGCTTGAGCCAGGACTCGCTCATCCGTCGGACTGCCTTCGACCGTCAACAGCTTGCGGAATCGCCGCCTCAATAACTGCAATCGATCCGCATCCTCCGAGACGACCACGACGGATTTCCGCTGACGAATGAGCGTTTCGATCACCGTTTCCGCCATTTGATCAATGCCGCAAACGATAGTGTGATCTTTCAATTGCGAGATCATCTTCAGAAATCTCCTGCGAAGAAAATTGCCGCCCAAATCATTCTCGACAATGAAGCTCGTCAAGATGGCGGTCCAATAGGTCATGCTGACAATGCACAACACAATAAGCACCGACGTAAACCACTGACCGTGCTCGGACAAGTTCTGTGGCGTTCCGTAACCGACCGTGGACAGCGTGATGACGGTCATGAAGAAACCGTCGAGCCACGACCAGCCCTCAAGCGCCACGAAGCCGCATGTGCCAAACAGGACCAGCCCGCTCAGCAGCACACCGACGCTTGTCAGGCGGTTGATCATCGGATCGTCTGAGAGAATGAACACGGCTTAGCCCGAGCAAATATCCAGGGATTCTTGAAACGCTGCGATCGACTGCTCACGCACATCATCGAGCCATTCGTCCTTGAGTGAGAAACGGCAGTTGTGCAGGGCGTCGGCATCCGAGTCCAACGGATTTGCCTCGCCGCCGATGCCCCATGAACGAGACAGACCGTTCGCCAGATGTGTCAGGCTGACCAAGTCTTGGGCTTCGGTCGCTTCGTCCGGTCGGTGATGAAATCCGATCGCTTCGCTGATTTCGAACGACAAACCCCAGCCCTCGCCGCATTCCATGCCGAGTTGCTGGTGCGTGATGCCGAACTCGTTCTGTTCCGCATCCACGATGCGTTGAATGGAATGTCCGCTCGTGACTTTCGTGTATCGATCCGGGATTGTGTCGAGAAACACGAGCTTGCCGACATCGTGAAAGACCCCCGCCAGAAATGCTTCATCCGCCGACACGGACGCGACATGCTTCGCCAGCAAACGAGCCACGGTGGCGCAGCCCAACGAGTGGTGCCACAGGTTTTGGCGAGCCTCGTACGCGGAGTCGCCGTCGGCAAACAGATGCGCGGCCGCGATGGACATCGCGAGATCTCGAACGGCCCGCATGCCCAATACGACCACGGCGTGTTCGACCGTCATGACTTCGTTTCTCAAGCCGTACATCGCGCTATTGGTCATTCGCAACAACCGCACCGACAGTCCTGGGTCGCACTCGATGATTTGAGCGACCTGCTTGCAGTTGGATTTGGGATTCTGACACGCCGCCATCAGCCGAGACGCCGTTGCAGGGAATGGCCGGATTTCGGGGATACCGTCCAATTCATCCAGAAACGTCGGACTTGCCGTTTCAATCGCGAGCGCTGCCATATGGAGCTTCCGTGTCGGGCGTCAAGTTCTACAAGCAATGATGTTGCAAATCGGCATCATCGCACCTGAAGAACGTAGCTCGATCCACGCAGCCGCCGCGAAGATTCCGTGGCAATCAACGGATTCTCACATTGAGCCGTCGGATCCCTCCCGCGAATGACTCGCGTTAGTCGCGTCGTCCGGCAATTGTCCAGTGGCGGTCGGTCGTTTGGCTGACCGATGCCTCCTGCTGGTCGCAATCCAGCAGTAATTGTCGCACCTCTTCCACGGTCAATGCCGCGTGCAGCGAGTCTCGAAACATTTGCCGTTGATGGTCGTTTTCGTCGCCAGCGTAGGTATCGACCAAGTGGTTGATCTCGGCAATGGACTCGGGACGCATCAAGTCTCGGACGAATATCACTCCGCCAGGTCTTAAGACGCGAAACATCTCGCCGAGCACGATTCCCGGTTGTGGGGCGTGGTGGATGATGCTGTTCGAAATCACGGCGTCGAAACTGCCGTCGGCATAAGGCAGCGACTTTGCGTCCGCGGATTCCAGTTGAATGACGTCGTTCAATCCGGCGTTCGCGACGTTGCGGCGTGCGAGTCTCAGCATTTCTTCAGCGAGGTCGATCGCAACAATCGAGCATTCGAAAGATCGTCCGGCCAACTCGATTGGGATTTGAGCCGTTCCCGTGCCAACATCCAGCACACGCATCGACCTAACTGGTCTCTTTCCCAAATGAGCCGCCGCCAGAAAGTCATCGACGAAGGCCGCGTTGACTTGGCCGTGATCCATCGAGTCATAGTCAACCGCTTCTTCGGCGGTATCCATGACTTCGGGTTCAAGCTGTCGCTGCAGCATGCCGGACGCTCCGATGAGCCGTGAGGGTCACTTCGTTGCCCATGTCGTTGAAGTCGACTTCGTCCATGAAGCTCCGCATTAACAGCAGGCCTCGGCCGGAGGGAATTTCGAGATTCTCGGAATCCGTGGGATTGGCAACTTCGTCGGGGTCGAATCCAGGACCTTCGTCGCGGATGGAAACCGTCATCGAATCGTCGGACAAGTCCACGATGACTCGAACCGCACGCGTGGAGTAGGGGTGCGACCGGCAGCGGCGCTGCACTTCACTCCAGAAATAATCGTCGCCCTTTTCCTTGTCCGAGGACGCCAATTCCAAGTTGCCGTGAATTACCGCGTTGACCATGGCTTCTTCGAGCGGCACGGCGATGCGATGACGTTCAGCCATGCCTCGAATGCCTTTGCGAATCGTCCAGTCAGTGACCAATTCGCACAGTTGCGTCACCTGCTGCAAGTTGTTGTTGATGCAGCATTCGAAGCGGCTGAGCGGCGCGGTCTGGGGATTTGCGTCGTGAAGCATGGTCAGTTCCGTCAAGGAATAGGCTGGCATCTTCAACTCGATTCGAGCCGCCCCGAATGTTATCGGCGAGCGGCAATGAGGTTTGAATTGGTACGCACGGCAACGGGCGGTTCTACCGAGTATTTCACAAATCGCGCGAGGCATTCACCCCAATCCGCATGAATTATCGGCAAAACCAGGGCACACGAATGCGAAAGACCCGCGAATGAACGTTCCGTAGCGCGAATTGAAACGAATCGTCAGCCCTGACCGGGAAAACTGCCGCGATTCGCTACAAAAAGGAGCCCGTGGTGATCTCCAACACATTCCCGCAATTGGGATGCCGCTCACGGTGGACAATTGTCATTGCGGTCTGTTCGCGGCACGATTTGCGAAAGTCAAACCGAATTCTCAGATCGACCGACATTTCCGCCGCCACAATTCATTCGTTCCGCACAAGTCGAGTCGCGATGGCGTTCTCGGCCGGATCATGTTGGAGCAATGTGCGTTCGGCGTCCGAAACCTATGAAACAGCGAGCGTCGAAGTTTTTTACAAATTCGACACGGATAACTCGTTGTTCATGGTCACGCTCAAGATCCTCGTCGCGAATGGAGCGTCGCGTTGGAGGTCGCCAAGAAGGCATTCAGATGGACATCTTCTCGCAACTTACCGACGACCAATTCGCCCTCATTGGATGCGGTTTCGCGTTTGCCGTTTGCGGCGGACTGCTCTCGCTGAGCTATCACTTTGGGCAGGTGAGTCGTCATCAGAACGAGCAGCCGCAAACGTTGTCGTTTCCCGAGACTGCACCGGCAGCCGCTTCCGATCAAAAGAAACAGGCTGCGTGAAGTGCCGACGCGCCGGCTGAATACTGGCGATGTTGCAATCAACACTTGCACCGCCACGCGCCCGCGTTCACGATAGATCCGGCATCTGCAGCGATTTTCCAAGACGGAGCGCCACGCGGACATGACGTAACCGCTCTTCTCCGAGCGATTCCAGGATTCAATCGAGGGGCACATCATGGCAGTTTTTCATAACTTCTTTTGCGGCGCATCGCTGGTTGGATTCGGGTATTTGTTCGGCGCGTTCAACTCGCTGGAATCTCAGCCGATGCAGGCACAGGTTGAAGACCAGGATTTGCCCTCCAAAGAGGCCGTCAAGAAGATCAAGACGGTGCAGTCCGAACTAAAGGGTGCGATGTCGATTTTGCAGGGCGAGAATCGATATCGGGCGGCGATCCAGAATTACAACGCGTTCGCCATTTCAGTGGGCGGAATTGATGCAATCCGCGACTTGGAAAGCGGTCGCGGCGTCGATCCGGAAACGTTCGCAGGATTGTACGCAGACCAAGCCACGGACGAAGTCGCCCAAGATCTGGGTCGCGACGAGCAAGGACGGCTGACGTACAAGGGGCGCGTCATCCGCATGTATTCGACGGCCCGACTCAAGAAGCACTTTGAACTGCGGAAGAAGATCGAAGACGCCCGAAACTAAATTCATTAGCCGTTTGGGCGTTAGCCCCGGTTTTTCCCACGTTCGACCGAAACCGCGGCTAACGCCAAAACGGCTAATGAATAATCCGCGCTAGGCGATCTCCGGATCAATCAAACCGCCTCGCGAGAATCCATGACCCGATCAGACTCACCGAACCGAAAATGGTGACGCCCAGAAACGTCGATGCGAACACCGTGGCGAACAGCAAATCGGTTTGAAGCAGCGGTACGGCGGACTGAATGTGATATCCGAGACCGCTGTCCCCGAGTGATTGGCCGGCGAAGAACTCTCCCACGATCGCTCCGATCACCGCCGCCCCACTCGACGTCTTGACGCCCGTCACCAAATGCGGAACGGAATTCGGCAATCGTAACTTCCACAGCACCTGCCAACGGCTCGCGCGGTTGAGCTGAAACAAGTCGATCAGTCCTTGGTCGACGGCCATCAAGCCTGCGGTCATGTTCGAGATGATGGGGAAGACGCTGATGATGAACGAGACCAGAACCACGCTGTGAAATCCGGCGTTGAACCAGATCACGATCAACGGGGCGATCGCAACGATGGGCACGGTTTGCAAGAAGATCGCATACGGGAACAAGCTGGCTCGCACCGGCTTCGATTGTGAAAACACGCACGCCACCGCCGACCCCACAATCACGCTGGCCGTCAAAGCAGATAGGGCTTCCATCGCCGTGATGCACGTCGCGTCTACCAACGCCGCGCGCTGTTTCCAGGCGGCTTCGAGGATTTGCAACGGACTCGGCAGCACGAAACGCTGAATCCCCGTGACTCGCACAACGGCTTCCCACACCACGAGCAACGCCAAGAACGTGCCGACCGGCGGACCGCTCGCTCGTATCCATTTGGGAATGCTCTTGATCATGCGGTCCCTCGCAACATGGCGCTGAGTTGTCCGGCCAGTTCCGCGAACTCACGGTCCGCTCGCAATTCCGGCAACCGCGGATATCCGAAGGGGATCGAAACTTCGTGCAGGATGCGACCCGGGCGAGGACTCATGACGAGGACTCGCCCACTGAGAAACACGGCCTCGGCGACGTTGTGCGTCACGAACAAACCCGTCCAGCGATGTTGCTCCCAGAGTCGCAGCACGTCTTCATTCAACCGCTGTCGCAAGATGTCGTCCAATGCCCCGAATGGTTCGTCGAGCAACATGATGTCTGGTTCGGTCACCAATGCCCGAGCCAGCGAGACGCGCATCTTCATGCCGCCGGAAAGCATCCGTGGACGTTTCTGCACGTCGTCTTCGGATAGGCCCACCAGTTTCAGCTTGTCGCGCACAGCGGTTTCGATTCGTTCGCGCGATTCGCCACGAAGTTCCAGCGGCAGAGCGATGTTGCCCACGACACTTCGCCACGGCAGCAGTGTCGGTTCTTGAAACACGAACGCGGTTTCAGCCCGTGTCGCTGACGGACCGTTCTTGGACGGCTGCCCATCTACCAGCAACGTGCCGTCGGTGGGCGTCAACAGCCCGGCGATCAGCCGCAGCAACGTGGATTTGCCGCAACCCGAGGGGCCGACGATCGACACGAATTCGCCGCGGTGGATGTCGACATCCAGACGTTCCATTGCCGCGGAAGCACCCGGAAAGACCATGCGCACGCCGCGTGCGGAAATCAACGGTGTTTGGACATTCGACATCAGTCAACGCATCCCCAGGCTGAATCGATAGCTTCGCCTGACGACTTCTTGGCCGACCTCGGAGACGAGCGACGTCCACGCTTTCACCTGCTGATCGAGCTGCTCCGGGACACTCACTGATTCGTCCCCAATGGCTTGGTCCAGCATCTCACGCAGACTGAGTTTGAACCGATCGGCACCCGCCACCGGGATCTCCGTGACGAGTCGTGTGTCGTTCAGACTTTCCGAGACCGCGTTCAGATAGAGCTGAATCTCTTGCGGATGCAGACGAGTTTCGGACGCCGCGAGCAGATTGGCGATGCGATTCATCTGGCTTTTGCGGACAAGCCCGACGGCTTCGCGAGGCAAGGGTGCGCCTTCGATCGAGATCGTACGCAGCATGTTTCTTGCTGCGGCCGCTTGCGTGTGGGTGGCCGTGTTTTCCACGACGGCCGCGAAGCCGGAAAACCCGACCAACGGAACATGGTTCACTTGGCCGCGCGGCAATTCTTCCCATCCTGACGTCGAATGGTTGAAGACTCGGCGGCTGCCCGGCAGTCGGCAGGAACCCACGACGTGGTCTTGCTTGGCGTCTCGTTTGGCGGAATCGGCGCTGGCGGGCTCAAGACTGGGGATGCCGATCGCAATCGCCGCTCGGCCTTCGACGACTTCGCGGACGCAGTCGGACGGCGACATCGTCAAACACGCCTTCGGCAGCCGCTTGATGGCCGCAACCGATTCCGCGAGCCCAATTTGAAAGCCGGGCGAATCGATCAAAGGCCGGCCGGATCGGATATCGAAGAACACCGAATAGTTATCGGGATGCCGGGCGTACGACACGGATCTCGCCAGAAACATCGTGACGCGGAAGTCGTCGCTCCAAGGTTCGGCGGCAACGAGACTCGGAGCCCACTGGTCTAGTTGTTGAACCAAACGATCGTATTCGTCCCACGTTCGTGGCGGTTCGAGTTTCGCCTTACTCAAGAGATCCTGACGAAAGACGCAGACGAGTGTGTCGCACGAAAGCGGCACGATCGAGGCCTGTCCGCCGGCCGAGCCAACGTTTTCCCGCAGCCCTTTGAACACGTCGTGCCATTGCAACCACGCGTCGGATTGTTGCGACGCGGGAATGGCATCGTACTGCGCAACGACGGATTGACCTTCAACGATGCGATGCGAAACCGTGTTCAGCGGCACAATCGAAAGCACGCTCCCGCTCGGAACGGCAACCGCTTGCCCCGGATGCAGTTCGTACTCCACGAGCTTTGCGGTCCCGTTTGTGCGAGCCTCCCATTCGGCGATGACCGATTGCAGGCGCGAGTCGAAACCCATCCCCGCCGGGACGGCAATTTGAATTTCGACGCCTTCGAACGGCGCTGTGGATTCTGCTTGTTGATCCGTTTTGCCGTCGCAACCGAAAAGGCTCGGCAGCAAGGCAATGACCACCAATCGCGCGAGCAGTCGGGCCATGTCGACGCGTTTCCAAATCATCGGCACGTTACTTTCAAAACGCAGAGACACAAAAATCCAAAGCTGCGTCCAGCCGCAGCACTCAAGCGGCAGGCTCGAACTTAGTTGGACAGCGCCACTTTGGACTCCTTTGGAGTGCGGTAGCCTGGTACCGCTTTGGACTTTTTTGGTTTGGATTCGGTTTACGCCGACAGTTAACGCATCGACTCAACGAGAACTTTCCCGAGAACTGAACGAGAGTCGGAAACGGAATTCGGAAAACCAAAAAAGTCCAAAGCGGTACCGGGCTACCGCACTCCATAAAGTCCAAAGTGGCGCTGTCCAATTAGAATCCTCGTTCATTCAACCCATCGCCACACCGCCCGGAGTCCGACATCATGCCGCGAAACCGCTTTCGTTTGAACTTGTCGTCGCGAATTGTTCTCGCTTTGCTGGCAACCGCCTCGGGGTTTGCAGACGTGGAAGCCGCGTCGAAGCCGAACATTGTTTTCTTCTTCATTGACGATATGGGTTGGACGGACGTTGGATACATGTACGACCATCTCAACCGAAAGCAACGGTTTTATGAGACGCCGAACATCGACCGACTCGCAGGTCAGGGCACGATGTTCACGGACGCCTACGCCAACGCACCGAATTGTGCCCCGAGCCGCGCCTGTTTGATGTCCGGCAAGTACGGGCCGCGGCACGGCATCTATACGGTCGGCGATCCGCGGCGGGGCAATCACCGGTTTCGCAAGTTGGAGCCGACGGAAAATAAGACGGTTCTCGACGAGAGCTTTGTCACAATCGCCGAAGCCCTCGCTGGAAACGGCTACACGTGCGCGACGATGGGCAAGTGGCAACTTGGCGACGATCCCACGCGTCAGGGCTTTCACGTGAACGTCGCGGGTAAGCAATGGGGTAGCCCCAGCGGCGGCGGATATCACAGTCCGCTGAACTATCCGAATCTTGTCGTCAAGGAAAAGGGCGTCTACTTGACGGACGCCTTGACCGACCGCGCGGTGGATTTCATCGATACTCAAAAAGACAAGCCGTTCTTTCTGTATCTCACGCACTACGCGGTTCACACGCCCATCCAAGGACGAGCGGATCTTGTCGCCAAATACCGCGAGAAGACTCCCACGCAGCACCACTCGAACGCCGCGTACGCCGCCATGGTCGAGAGCGTGGACATGAGTGTCGGCCGAGTCCTCAAGCAACTTGATGATTTGCAGCTTGCTGAAAACACGCTGGTCGTGTTCTTCTCGGACAACGGCGGCTTCGGCGGAGCGACGAGCAATCATCCGTTGCGTGGCGCGAAAGGCATGCTCTACGAGGGCGGCATTCGCGAGCCGATGATCGTGCGATGGCCCGGCGTCACCCGGCCCGGCAGTCAGTGTCACGAACCGGTGATCGGCATCGATCTGTATCCGACGTTCCTGGAAGCAACCGGTACCGCGCGGCCCAAGAACTATGAATTGGACGGACTGAGCCTCGTGCCGTTACTGAAGGGGACCGAGGCAAAGTCATCCGCCAAGCTGGATCGAACGGCGATTTTCTGGCACTTCCCGTGCTATTTGCAGGGGAGCGGTGATCCGCATGGCGGACCGTTTCGCACGACGCCTGCCGGTGCGATTCGCGCTGGCGATTGGAAGTTGATCGAATGGTTCGAGACCGGACGCTTGGAGCTGTACAACTTGAAAACCGATCTCGGCGAATCACGGAATCTGGCCGATTCCAATCCGGACAAGTTGGCGGAATTGCATGCGGCGATGAAACAGTGGCGAGACCAAGTTTCGGCCCCGATTCCCACTCATCCCAATCCGCGCTACGACCCGAATGCCAAACCCGACGGCAAGGCGAAATCGAAAACGAAACGAAAACTCATCAAGCAATAAGCGCTCAATCCAATTCATGGATCAACAACATGGGCATTGTCCGAGAAACCGCTTCCAATCAAGACCGCATGTCGCCTTCCGGACCCGTTCGAACCGCCGTTGTGGGTCTCGGGCGATTCGGCAGGCTGCATTCGCTGACGCTGGCCGGGCTGGCGGAAGCCGAACTGGTGGGTGTCGTCGCCCGACGGGATGAAAGCCTTCGCGCCGTGGCCGATGAATTACCCGGCGTCCCTGGCTGGACGAACCTTGAATCGGCGATCGCAGAATGTGACGCCGAGGCTTGGATCGTCGCCTGTACCACGGCCGGCCATGTCGCAGTCACTCGGCGGTTGCTGGAAGCCGGCAAGACGGTGCTGTTGGAGAAGCCGATCTCGGAAAGCCTGCATGAGGCCAGAAGTCTCGAACCACTGGTGAACGCGGATTCCAGCAATCTGATGATCGGCCACATTGTGCTGTTCAACAGCGAGTACCGAGCGCTGTATGACGAGGTTCAGCGGCGAGGTCCGATTTCGTACATCGACTGTGTTCGGCATCGGCCCGCAAGCATTGTCACCGACTTTCCGGGCGAAAACCCGCTGCACGCGGCCATGGTCCATGACCTGTATGTGGTGCAGTCCTTGGTGGATCGCGTCGAGCCGACCCATTTCAGCGCCCAGTTCCATCGCACTGCGAAGGGAGCGATCGACTTGGCGTTGGCGCAGCTCCAGTGGGAAGACGGTCCGGTGGCGTCGTTTGCAGCATCGTATTTGACTCCGCCGGGCATGCCTCCGCGAGGCGTCGATCGCACGGAAATCTTCGGCGACGGCTGGTCGGCGCGCATGACCCCCAATCCTCGTCCAATCGAAGTCTGGAGCCAATCCGCAGAATGGCCGATGGCGCTGGAGATTCGCACCGACGCCTCCGGTCCCAGCGGGATGATGGCCGAGGAACAGCGATGCTTCTGCCGCGTCGTTCGAGGGCAGCAGGCGGTTCCGATCGGTGCGAGGTATCATGACGCCGTTCAAGTGCAAAGCTGGATGGATCAACTGGTGCGCAACGAAGGACGCGCGCTGAATCAAGACGGCTGCGTCGTTTAACCGCACGCCGACGGCGGTCACATTTCGAGCAGGGGTCTGGCGTACGTTTTTCAGATTTGGCGGGTATTCGAAGTCCGATTTCACCCAACGATTCAGGCCGCCAAATCTGAAAAACGTAGGCCTGACCCCCAAGTCCCAAACCACTTTACGAACTGCTCCCGCGATTTCGGGTGATGTGGTCGTTTGGCACACCTTCGAAAACTCACGGGGGTCGAGGACTTGGGGGTCAGGCTTACGGTTTTCA
>JAQBZS010000050.1 GCA_027622115.1 Planctomycetota bacterium
CGAGCATTGAACTTTGAACCACCCGACCCCAGCCACCCCTTGCACGAAACCTGCGCCAAAGAATTCGCCAGTCAAGAGCGAGTTTTCAACATCCTAGGGTCGGCCGTTGCCGCCAAACGTCACCTCGAACCCAGCGTAGGCCGATGCCCGAGCGGATTGGAATCCGTTGACGGACTCGTAGTCTTCGTCGAACACGTTGTCCACGCGGGCGATGAATTTCACGTCGTCCGTCACGATGTATCGAAACGCGAGATTTCCCACGATGTAGTCACTGAGCAAGATCGGCGGATTACCGAAGACTGGCGAAACGTCCGTGCGTTGCCCCACGCGAGTCAGAGCAAAATACACGTTGGCACGGTCATCCAAGAATGAGTGATCGATGCCGATGCTGAAATTGTTTCGCGGCCGACGCAGCAGCAACGTGATCACGCCGGAATTCGGATCGCGACCAGCCGAATCCGTGTAGGTGTAGTTCGCAAACACGCTCGTGCGATCCGTGATCGCCAAGTCGCCCGTCAATTCGATGCCCGTCGTGGTCGCGGTATCCACGTTTTTTAACAGAAAACTCGTGAAGTCAAACACGATCAAATTGGAGAAGTCGTTGCGAAAATACGTGGCGTCCACCGTAAGCAAGCCGTCCAAAAATCGGCGTTCAGCCCCAATTTCCCAGCCCTTGCTTTCTTCCGGTTGCAACGACGTGTTGCCGCCGAAACCAAACAGTTGATTCATCGACGGCGCATGGAACCCAGTGCCGATCGAACCGTGAATCGCGGTCACGTCATCGGGCAACGAATATCGTGATGTCGCGCGATACGTCTTCGCGGACCCCACGGTGCTGTAGTAATCCCATCGCGCGCCAACCGTTGCCGAGAGACGTTCGCCGAATTGCATGCGGTTCTGAACATAGCCGGCTCGATCATTCAGCGTTCGCATCGCGGGTGTCGGCGCAAAACTGTTTGATGTCAGCGAGTCTTCTTGCAGGTAATCGATTCCGCCGGTCAGCACGTCGCTGAAGTCGCCGTCATTCCACAGTGTCAAGTTGGCCTGATAGTCGACCTTGCGAGTGTCGCCATAAAAGTTCTGATCGAATCCGGTCAAGAAACTGTGGCGGTTGTAATTGACGTAGTTAAAACCGACCTTCTGCTCCAATCGACCGTCCAACGCGAGCTTGCGAAGTTGTAGCCGCATGTAGAAGGACTCGAACTTCGAAGAGTCACTGCCGTCCTGCGGAATTCCGCCGATGAATGGATCGAATTGCACGGCGGCTTCGGTGTATCGGAACACATAATCCACATCGAAATCGTCATTGACGACGGCCCCGACGCGACCGGAAAACGTGTTCGACAAGTACCCGTCGTCCTCGACATTGCCGGGTGGACGCGACGCCGTACTGAATCCGTCGGTGTCAAAGTACGAGCCGCCGAATGAGTAATAGAACACATCGCCGCTGCCGCTGATGCTGGCGGACGTATCCCACGTGTCGAAGCTGCCGGCGAGTCCACGCACGGAAAGCTTCGTCGGCCCGTTACCACGTCGAGTGATGATGTTGATCACTCCACCAATAGCGTCGGAACCATACAGAGTACTTTGTGGCCCACGGATGACTTCAATGCGTTCGATGTTGTCGACCGTCATGTTGGCGAAATCGAACGCGCGATTTGCCGTGGGATCGTTGATGGGAATGCCGTCCATCAAGACTTTGGTGTGGTTGGAATTAGCACCGCGCATGAACACCGATGTTTGCTGGCCGGCTCCGCCGAGTTGCGCCACGTTCAGCCCCGGCACCGTGCGGAGAATGTTCAACACAGACGTCTGTCCCGTCCGATCAATCTGATCGCGAGTAATCACGGTGACGGAACTGCCGATCGTGGATCGCGGTGCGTCGATACGATCGGGCGTCAGGGTCACGTCGTCACGGAGTGGTTCGCGTGGAAACCGACTCCCCAGAACCGTGGCGGGCGGCAGCACCGGGATGTCGGGCGTTGGTGGAACCACGTCCGTCGTTGGTGGTTCCGGCGGCGCTACCGGATCGTCCGTTTTCTCTGGACCCGTCTTGACTGCGAGGGGCGGCGGAACTTTCGGCTCTTGAGCAAGTCCGGAAGTGCTGAGTGCGAGAAACAAGGCGACGAGAACTGAATAAAGTCGAAGTGGCATCCATGCTCCTTTCATTCCTTCCCTCGAGGAATGGAAAGTGTGAGTACCCGCGTTGATCCATCACCGCGCGGCAGTCAACAGGGCAGGTATTCTGGCTTCGGATCAATCGGCACGCGAAACCTTCCCGGCTTGGGGACTGTGATTGAATTCGTAGCACACCTAATTGGACAACTCCACTTCGGCGTAAACGTCGCTCGTTTTACCGCACGCCGTAGGCACGCGCGTTTGTCGACATCCTGCAGTCGAAACGACCAAGGACGGATGAGACGCGTTTTCACTCCTCAAACGCGCGTGCCTTAAACGAGCGACGCCGAAGTGGCGCTGTCCAACTACGCATTCAATCAACAGCCCCCAATTGCCAGTGGTTAGAGGCCGAGTCTCCAGAAATGAATTCCTGAAGCCACGACTCCTGCTCACGTGTCGTCACCTTTACAGCCGCGGGGCGGCGGGAGAATCTCACTCCCTTCCCTGAATCCTGTTGGCCGAAGTCGACTGGGGAGACGACTTCCTGTCTCATATCGGCAGACAGCGGACCCTGCTGGATGAAAGACAGACACCGATCGCATCGATTGCTCTATTGCTACCGGACAGTCCGGTCAGTGAACTTCGCGAGAATAGGCCGACTTTGACGCCTGCGATCTGACCTGACAGAGTCAACGCGGAGGGGTGAATCGGCCGATTTGAAGGATAATCGTTCCTCTTACTCTGACTGAACCGAGTCGCGGCATGACAACTCTTCGACGACCACCCGAATCCAAGGACGGACGGATTATAGACGTCCAACCCGACGGCGATGAACGACTCAAGATTCGCATCGAATTCCCGATGTGGCGTTCGTTTCGCGAATTGGCTCCACAGCATTCGGACCACATCCGCTTTGCGGCTCGCAGTCGATTGGCCCGATTGGGCATCGACATTTCGCCAATCGGCGGCATCGAATTGGAACAGGATCGAGCTTTCCTGAATGCGTCGGTGCGAGCCGTGATTTCGTCCTACAACATTGGACACCTGCTCGAAGGCGTCTTCCTTCGCGACCTGTTGGTCGGGCGGCTCACGATTTGCCCTCCCGAAGCGCGTCTGTCGTCGGAGCAGCTCTATCAGGCGTATTCGGACCACGCGTTTCAGTTGCCGGCGGATTTCTCGATCGCCAGCGACGGCATGTTCACGATTCATCCACATCGATTGGTTTATCGACTGGCCAAGCAACTGACCGAAGACGATCTGACGGCGATCCTGGTCCGCGCGGAAGGGAAAGAAATCCTGAACCGCCTGCAAATCCCGCACGAAGTGAGCCACATCGAATTGGCTCCGGGCGATGGCATCGTCACGTCCTGCACGATGTATCTGCACCGACACTACGTCGTGCTGGAAAGTCACCCGTCCACGATGGGGCAACACGCGCACGCCGTCCTGCTGGACCCGATCAGTACCCGTGGGTCTCGCGTTTACCTGGAATTCCTCAACGACAGCGACCAAACCATCATCAACCCCTCGGCACAGGGCTTCGTCTATGAAGCGCTTCAGATCGCGTCGCCGCTGCGGATTCAACAGACACCCGGACTCGATGCCATTCCCGAAGACCGGCAAACGGAATCTCTGCATCGCTATTTCATCAATTTGTACGAAACGTCTCGGAGCACGCATCAAGACGACCGTTACTTCGATCGGCCGGTGGGGATCGTCCGAGACGTCAAGGTCGAGGATCCGGTGCCGGCCGACGCGGTGACGTGGGGTTATCCGTTGTTTCAGTCGACGTCACCCATTCAGACTCGAGCCGCTCAAATCCAGGCGGGCTTCACCAAGACGCACATCGAGCACTTCGGCACGCACATCCTCCATGACCTGCCGGATGGGGCCAAAGCCACGGTGTTGTTGAAATTCTTCCCGAATCTCAAGGAACACCTGCAACTGCTGCACGCGGCCAATCGACGACGCATCTACCGGTTGGTGTTTCAATTGGCATCGTTCGAGCACGATCGTTTTCTGTCGGCGCGCGACCACGCGCGGTTGGCCGACTATGAGGACTTGGGCGTGGAAGTGTTGTGGTGTAACGAGGACCGCAGTCAACTTGTGGTGCATCGCTATCGCGGGCGGCGTGGCTTCTTCTGCGAACTCGACAAGGTTGACCGCTTCGACCAGGCATTGCTCATCGCCGTTTACGGTTCGGTCAAAGCACTTCCGCCGGTGGAATTCGAGAAGTTGAAACGTTTGCTGGCCCAATTCCGAGACTTCTTCGGACCGGATGTGGCCATCATTACCGGAGGCGGAGAAGGAGCCATGAAACAGGCCACCGACTTTGGTCGGTCGTTGGATTTGCTGGTTGGCGCGAGTTACTTGGAGATTGAAGACCAAAAGGGCAATCCGACGGCGGACTTCTATCAATGTTTTCAGGAGAGTTGTCGCCACAGTCGGCAGCGGTGGTTCGAAATCGCGAGCTTCCAGATTTTTTGTCTCGGCGGGCTGGGCACAATGGAAGAGGTCGGCATGACCTTGACCGACATGAAGCTCAACGTGGTTGACCGAGCCCCCGTGATCTTCTTCGGCCGTCGCGAGGATCATTCGCTGTATTGGGAAAATCTGAGCCGGCAGTTGCAAGTCATCGCCGCGGAAGGGCGTGGTCCGGAATGGCTAAAGACGCATGTGCTGATGACCGACGACGCCGATGAAGTGATCGAGTTCTATCGCCGGACGTTGGAACTCGGTTGATGCGACGAAAGTCCCCACGATCGATCGTGAGGAGAACACCATCGTCAATTAGCCAACGTTGTGCCGACCACGACACGGAGAAATCCCACAGATTGAATCGCGTACCAACAAACAACGCCTCCCGAATTCGGGAGGCATTTATAGAGTGGGTATCTAGGCTAGGCTCGGAAGGAGTGCTCGTCACTCCGCGGCGACTTCTTGAGACTTTGTTCGTCGACGCAGCCGCTGCACGCCAGCCCCAAGCAATCCGACGCCAAACACGATCGCACTGGCAGGTTCGGGAACACCGGGTGTCGACCCACCACCGCCGTTGACGAAACTCTCGCTGCCGCCGCTAGCAAATTGCTGCACGTGGATTCCGACTCGTAAACTGCGGTCCGCAAGTGCGGTGATCACGCTGTCGAACTGATGCCCACTGGTGAGTTCAAGAATGACGCCCACCGACTCACCGGGGTTCACGCCGTTCCAAGATACCGGTGCATCCGAATCCGCCGTCAGGCCCTTGGTAGCATTAAATCCAATGGACTGACCGCCTGGCAGGCTTCCTGGACTGGCTCCCTCACTGAAGGAAACTCCGTTGACAGAGTTGTCAATTCCATAGATCGGCGAGTTAAACAGTGTTGGAGTCACACTGTCGTCAAAGTAGATGTCCGTGATAGAAGACGACTCTGGGCCGCTGTTCGAGAATTGAAATCGAACAAGCCCGCCGCCTTCGTCGCTCACGGCGAGCGACATTTGCGCTTCGCCAATGGCAACATCTGTTGAATTATTATTTGTTATACCCTGGAAGCCCAGAACGGCTCCCGCCTCTGCATCGCTCGGATGCGTCATGGCCGCACATGTAAGGGCGGCGGCTATGGACCAATTCAAACTTCGTCTCATTGAATCACCTCAGATGGAAAGATTTGACTGCCTACGAACTCCGAGATCCGCAGCATGCGTACCAATGGGCCTTGTTTCCTCAGCTTGCAAGAACACACTTTCTGAATCGAATGGATAATTCCCAGTTCTGTCACTTTGTTGCATTAGAGAGACATGTTCGGCGAAGTGTCATAGTCAGATGTAACTTGACCATCTGTGGCTGCTGGCGGTTTGTCGGCGGGGATTCACCTGCATCCGGCAGTTCACATCTAAACAAACTGTACTCTGCCATCGTTGTGGGGAAGCAGCGCGGCGATGCGATTAAGCCACCAATCTGCCGAATCCGTATCATGGGCACGTTCGGAGCCGTTCAGCGACTTCGGTGCCGTGCAACTGATGCGATGAAGTCTCGCAGAAAGGTCACTGGCACGGAGTCACGAAGGGCATCACGACTTCCAGATCGATTCCAGGCAAAATAGACTTTGTAGAGCACTGGAACGCCCGAGTAGTGCATTCGCGGATTCTCTGGAGCTAGCCACTTGTCCGTCGCCGTCCATGACCAAAGCACACCGGCACGGTCATCAGTTACCGAAGACGGGTTCCAGAACTCAGCCAATTGAAAGTGATGTTGTTGCCCTGCCGCCTCAATTGCGCATGTATTGGCACTTCGAACACGATAGCCCCGTGAGCGATAACACGCGGTTGGTGGATGAAGAGAAATCGGGCCTGGACGACCGAACAACATAAAGACAATCACCTCATCCTCTGTGCCCGGTTTGGTGTATCTCCGATAAATATGCCCGTGTGCCTCAGCCAAACCGAGTTCTTCCTGGCTCTTCTCCAACTCTTCGCAACTCCAGCCGTCCACGGACCTCGGAAGGTCTTTTAGCAACATGGCCGCATGATCGAGCGATTCGTCAGAGTCGGCATGCCGCAACCCAAAGGATTCGACAAGAGCAACTGCCAGCAGGAGTAGAGTCGCGATCATCGGTTTGACGTACATCGAATCACCATCTCGAAACGAACCCACGGGAAGTCAGGGCGAAACGCCATCGATGTGTCTCCATCCATGCGCTCATTCCTGCGGTGTGTTTACATGCGAATCGAAACACGGATAGTCGATTAATTCGCTGAAATCGGGTCACTTACCTTCCAAACACGATCACCCACGTCTTGCCGTGCCTGTGTACAGCAAAGCGTGTCCAGCAATTGGAGTTCACACCAAAGTAAGCCCACACCGAGCAGCGTCATGCCCCACCCGAATGAATCGTGGCAAATGTTTTGAGCCGTTTCGCTCCCCGTCGATGCGTAAACAATCGCAGTGATCGTGATTCGCACAAGGTTGCATATCAGTGCGACGGGGACAGAACTCGCCAGTAAAATGATTTGCATGCCTCGCGGACGATCCACGAATAACACCAACGTAAAGGCAAGAGCCACAAATCCAGTGAGCATTCGCAATCCACTGCATGCTTCGGTGACACCCACTGCCGTGCCGTTTACCCATAAGACATTACCTTCCGCATGTGCCAGGTAACCAATCGTCTGCAATAGATTCAGCGCCAATCCTGTCGCGAGATTCTGCAACGGTTGCAGCAGCCACACCTCGGCTCGATACGGCAGCGGAATCATGAAGGCCAGAACGGCGATCGAGGGCCAGAGGGACTTCGTCAGCTTGGGACCAGCGGCTAAGAGGCAGACCCCCGTCACAACAGGGAGGATGGATACCCACTCGATCCATTCGAAGTAATAGACTGCCGCCCAGATTCGTAGCCCGCACCCGATGATGAGAAAGGGCAATCCCCACCAGCTGGGTTGAAACGCCCAATCGGTGATGGCCTCGCGACGAAGCCAAACGAAACCCAGGGCGAGAATCGGGATCAGTGGCCCGTGTGAGTATTGCGGATCAGTAGACCATCGCCGCGCGAAGACTTGAAGAATGTCCCAGTAACACCAAAAACCTGCGGCCGTTGCTGCGGCTCCCATCACCCATAGCCAGCGTTGCGAGGAGTTGGCATTCACAACTACTGCCCAGCCTTGCTCAACACATGTTGGTCGGCGTTGAGCAGCAGCGTCTGCTCGACTTCACGGAACATGGGCTGTTCAAGCTTATTGAGCAACGAAACGTCAAACCCCATTGCCGACGCTCGCCCCATTGCTTCACGTGCAGCCTTCAGTTGGTCTTGGCGACAGAACGCCAGAGCCAAATGGAAGAAAAAGTTAGGCTGTGACCCTCGCTGGATGGCACAGTTGAAATTCGTCGCCGCCTCTTGATTGTTTCCAATCGCGAGCTGCACACATCCCCGAGTATCCAGGAGTTGAGCTTGGTGGCCGGCAATTTGAATGGCTCGGTCAATCAGTTCGAGCGTCGACTTGTCAGCGATAGCAGTCACCGCTCTTAGCCATGACAAGTTATTGATGGCGCTAACATACGTGTGGTCGCGGTCGACAATTCTTTGGTATTCAGCGATCGCTTCGTCATATCGCTCGGCTGTGAGATAGACGTCAGCCAGTGCGTGTCTGAGTCTGATGTTGTCGGAGTTCTCCCTGAGCGACTGAGAAAGCCAAGTTTCGAGTTCGTGTAGGACTTGAGGGTCGTTGGATGTGCGGCCAAAGCACATGACCCATGCTTCCGCAGCCAGTTCAGGGTGCTTCCGTCTTGACTGCTTAATAATCTCAATCGCGTTTGCGGTCTTTCCTTGTTCAACAAGCACATCGACAAAGTTGAAGAACTCGGAGTCGTCATTCTTGAGAATTCGCCCAGCAAGCCTTTCCGCGTGCTCAAACAATACATCGGATTGCCGAGACGCGTGTTTCTTGGCAACGCGAGCCGCATCCAAGCAGGCCTTCGCAATTCGCATTTGCGGCGGAGATCGTTGAGTCTGGTCGACGTCTATTGATTCATACTCACGCACGATACGGTCGAGTTCGTGGCGCTGGCCATCACGGGCCATTGTCACCAATAATGCTGTCAAGGCCCGAACATCATCCGGCTGCTGTGCCACGACCGCTTTGAGCGTGGCAATCGGCATTCCACCGTCACCGTGAATCAGTGTCACCATATCGGCCAAATTGACCGACTTTGAACAGGCTTGAATCGCAACGTGCGCCTGTGCAATGTCATTGCGAGCAGCGGCGATGAGTGCCTGAATGTAGGCATGGTCTGACTTAGACAGGACGCCACTGTCATTGTCATTTAATGTTCTGATCAGTGGTTGCGGATGAGCATCTAACTTCGTGGCCAAGTCGCTGAGGATGAGGTCTTTAAGGCGTCGGGCCCGTTTCAACTCATGAATCGCTGTTTCATGTCGCCCGGCTGCGAAATGTGCCAAAGCATGACGGTAGTGAAGCGCTGTGTCTTGTGGGTTGGAGTTCAAAGCCGTCCGATATGCCTCCGTCGCCCCGTTCCAGTCCTGTAGCGCTTCGCAACACCGAGCATGGTTGATGGCAACAAACGCGACGATTTCCGGCGACGGGAAGCCTTCGTCCAGAATACTGCCCAGCCGAACGGATGCAACCAAGTACCGGCCCTGGTGCATATCTCGCAGGCTGCGGACGATTTCTCTCAGGCTTGAAACACTTGCGGTTGGTGTAAGTTGTCTGAGGTTGTCCTCAGCTTCATCAAATTCGCGTTGTTGAATGGAATACCAAGCGAGCTGGAAGCTGAGTTCTGGGTGATCCGGTAGACGTTCAATTGCTAGGCGTAGCGTCTCCTTTGCATTGTGCTTTTTGCCAGCAGCGTCTTGAAGTTCAGCCAAGCTCATTTCAAAGAAGACTGAGTCTGGGTTGTTTTCACTCGCACTGATCAGCCGGTTCTGCCACGAATTGAGCAGATCTAACCCGGCTTGCGTTTTTGCTTGATTTCGGTAGATGAAAGCGAGTCGTATGGCATTTCTCGCTCCAACAATAATCAAGGGTGTCGCGTCGCCGTTGTCGATCTCTGATGCGAGCGCGTCTAGAACGAGCTTATTTGCCTCTTCAAACTCTCCACGGCGAAAATGTGATTCCGCCAAGAGCCGTTTGGAGACTAAGTCATCTGGAGATGTCTCTTTGACTCTGCGGACAACCTCTTCCATCTTTTGAAGGCTGCCCGATCGAGCGTAGAGATTGACAAGTCGCTCGTTGGCTCGAGGGTGGCCTGGATCATGTTCAATCACTTCTTCAAATTGTTGAATTGCATCAGCATCGCGCCCAACAGCTTGTTGCAGGCAACCGTTTAGATAGAGAACTTCGAGATTCGTTGGCTGGCTGCTGAGAAGCAATCGCAGATGCTTCTGCGCATCTTCCAACTTCTGACCTTCCAGGGCGTATGCGACTTGTTTGAGCCGTACATCATCCCGAGTCGAATCCAGACTCAAGACACGGTCCAGAAGTTCCACCGCCGCTTGTCTGTCATTCTTGCTTTCGATCAAAACTTGAGCGTACAGCGCGAGCGAGTCGGCATCATCCGGATGAGACTGCAAGTAGTGCTTCAGCAGAAATGCGGCCTGATCCCAGTCCTGTTGATCAACAGCATCACTGGCCTGCTGCCTAGCGTTTGCAATGGACTCACTGACCTGCGATCGGTGAAGCAGGTAGAAACCGAAAGCTGCCATTAGAGTCAAAAAAACGAGAATTCCCGCAAGTCTGTAGTTAAATCGCGAGCTATTATTCATCGGTTCCCTGCAGTTTTGTGCACACTTGGGTCGTGCGCGAATTTGCGCCCAGATGCAACAATCGTAGTCCGCAGTTTGCCACGTTCTTTCGGCAGACTTCAAATCGACAATCAATTTAACGGGAAACCCTCCCGTCAATCCGAATTTGCGGGGGGTGTGTACACGCTCTACTACAACAGAAGAGCACGTACACAAATGCGTTGTGGCCGGCGATCCGTGGCCTCAGATTTGTCACCACCGCCACACGATTCCTCAGGGTGCCACGTTTTGATGCAATGCCTTTGGGCGTGTGTCGTGCGTACCAATGGGATCGCTGCGGGCCGTTCATGATGTCGCACCACGAAGGCCGCGAGTCGCCCTCGTTCTCGTCCGCGTTGGGCGACTGCTGGAGATCGACCGACGGTTGAGCCCAGCCCGAGAGTTGCCGCACCGGCAGCCCCAACCTGAACCCACGCCCAGAATCGGCCAAGCCGATGCGAAGTGGGCAAACGAGTTGTTGAGGAGAACCGGTCTCAGATAAGCGTCGGAAAAAGAGGTTGCGGCGGAAGGTCGACGATGGCTACGAGCATCGGCGAGATTCGTTCGAGCACATTCACTCTAAAAACGTGTGGCATGATTTGTGATTTGCAGCGTCAGGTCGTCAAATCGGCGTACCGGCCTGACAGCCCGGCGTTAATTCATGCTGTTAGCTTGTTAAATTGGTCAATATCTATACTGTGTACGGAGATCGATTTGCCTTCGAGGCTTATGATGAGCCAAATCCAGCCTTGTAGTTAAGTCAAACAGTGTGTTAAATGGCGAGGCGTGTAATATGCCTGTTTCTCCTACTGCCGTCGCAGCCGAATCACCGCGCGCGGTCGTTCGAGTTCTGTATCTCTCCGACGATCAGGCGGACTGCGAGCTGGTGCGTGTCGGACTGTCGCGGGACAGCAGCTTGCAGTTGACCGAAGTCCATTCGAAACGGGAGTTCGACGAAACCCTGTCAAGGGGCAAGTTTGATGTCATCCTGTCGGACCTCGATATTCCGGGGTTTGAAGGGGGGCAGGTCTTCGAAACGGTCCGGTCGGTGTGTCCTGAGGTTCCGGTCATTATCATCGCCGGAACGAGTTCAGAAGGAGTTGCCGTCAAGGCTTGGCAGCACGGCGCGGCTGATCATGTCATCAGGACGCAGGGTGAAATCAGCCGACTGCCGCAGGCCATCACATCGGTCCTTGAAAAGAGAATGCTGGTCATTCAACACCAACGCGACGAGCAGGCATTGCGTGAGCAGGTGGAAGAGTTGACGCGTTGGAATGAGGCGACGCTCGGTCGTGAGAATCGCATTCGGGAACTGAAACAGGAGGTCAACGACCTACTGGCCGGCAAGGGACAACCACCTCGATACGGGGTTTCCGACAAGGAAACAGAGTCGTAGCCGTGTTTTTCCATGACAGTGGAGATACTGTTGCCGCGAGCTTAGGCAAGTCGCAGTTGGCATCATCCCAACCTTACGCCACTTGTCGACTTAAGACGGGCAAGAGTGCCAGTCTTACACAGTGGAAACCCGTGTAGGTTGGGACAACAGCATCAGTGAATTGCCTGCGCAAGAGTCCGCAAGGACAGGGCCAAGGAGGCAGGGATGGCGAAGAAGCAGACCGGCAGCAAGAAAACAGGAACCGACCGGTCGATTCAGCAGAAGGCGACCGCCGATCTGTCGAATACAAAGCGAGCGGCACCGCAAAAGTCCGCCGCGCAAGAGAAGACCGCGCAGCAGAAGACCGCGCAGCAGAAGACCGCGCAGCAGAAGACCGCGCAGCAGAAGACCGCACAGCAGAAGACCGCACGGAGGAAGAAGTCGGCTGGGACCGGTCAGACTGCACTCCAGGAAGCGCCTGTGGAATTGCCGACACTGCGCCGCCCGGGTTTTCCAATCGTGGGACTTGGCGCGTCGGCCGGGGGACTTGAAGCGCTGCAGGAGTTCTTCGACGCGATGCCGAAGGACAGCGGCATGGCGTTTGTCGTGGTCACGCATCAGCATCCCGGTCATGCCAGTATGCTGGCCGAACTGCTCGCCCGGCACACGCAGATGCCGTGCGTCGAAGCCGGCGATGCCACGCCGATCGAGCGCGATCATGTCTATGTGGGTCCGCCCGGCAGCAACTTGGCGATGCTGAACGGCACGCTGCATCTTCTGAACGTCGAAAACAGCCGGACCGGCACTCCTGCGGTGACCACCCCGCAACAGCTTCCAATTGACGGCTTTCTGCGGTCGCTGGCCGAGGATCAGGGCGAGCGCGCGGTGTGCATCATTCTTTCGGGAACGGGAACGGATGGAACACTGGGTCTCAATGCCATCAAGGCTGAGTCGGGAATGGCGATGGTCCAGGATCCGGCCTCCGCGAATTATAGCGGCATGCCATCCAGTGCAATCGCGGCGGGGCTGGCGGATTATGTGACGTCGCCGCGAGAAATGCCTCAGCATCTGCTTGCGTACACGAAGGCGCCCTATCTGGCCACTGCCGATTCCGCCGTCGAGATTCCCAATGGGCCATTGCAGAAAATCTTTCTGCTGTTGCGCAGCCGCACGGGGAACGATTTTTCGTCGTACAAGCCCACGACCATTCGTCGTCGCATCGAACGCCGCATGAGCGTGCATCAAATTCAAGGCCCCGCCGCCTACGTCAAGTATCTGCAAAACAACGCACACGAAGTCGACATCCTGTTCAAAGAGCTGTTGATCAGCGTGACCAGCTTCTTTCGCGATTTCGATGCTTGGGCTGAGTTGGCGAAAACGGGGCTGCTCCGTCTGATCGAATCGCGACCTGACCAGTACGGTTTTCGCGTCTGGATTCCGGGCTGCGCCACCGGCGAGGAGGCCTACACGCTGGCCATCCTGCTGCGTGAGACAGCCGAGCAGGTCGGTCGGCGTCTCGATTACCAGATCTTCGGTACCGACCTGGACGCCGGGGCGATCGAAACCGCGCGCGCCGGTGTTTATCCTGAAGGAATTGCCGTGGACGTCACCCGACAGCGGCTGGATCGCTTCTTCACGCCTGAAGTTGCGACGTACCGCGTCCGCAAAGAAGTCCGCGAGATGTGCGTGTTTGCGCCACAGAACGTGATCAAGGATCCGCCGTTCACCAAGCTCGACGTGATCTGCTGCCGGAACCTGCTGATTTATCTGAATGCCGACATGCAGCAGCGGCTGCTACCGATTTTTCACTACGCGCTCAAGCCCGGCGGCCTGCTGATGCTCGGCCCGTCTGAAACGATCGGCACGCAGCGGGGGCTGTTCAATCCCGTGGATGGAAAGTGGAAGATCTTCGCCCGGAGGGAAGTATTGAGCTCGGCCGGACCACCGGAGATTCCGGCACAGCGAGTCCCTGCCGACGCCGCGCTGGCTCCTGGCGAGACAGCCTTGGCTCTCCCGACGAGCCGAGAATCGCAAATCGGGGCGATGGTCAATCGGCTGCTGCTGTCCCGATTCGCGCCGGCCAGCATCGTGGTCAACGAACGCGGAGACATCCTCTACATTCACGGACGCACTGGTCTGTATCTGGAACCCGCCAGCGGCCAGCCGAAGATGAACGTCATCGAAATGGCTCGCGAAGGGCTGGAGATCGAACGGAGCACCTGCCTGCGTCAAGCCGCCGCGGCCGACATGGACGCCGCGAACGTCAAGCGTGAATGCGTCCGCATCCGCCCCAACGGCGGGTACATGTTCATCGACATCAACGTGACGCGAATCGTCGATCCGGAATCGATCCGCGGTCTGTTCCTGATCACGCTGCAGCCGCCCACCCGCCCGCCGAGCCCGAGGCGATCCCGAAAGGCAAACGAGGCAAGACCGCCAAAAGCAAACTCGACCCCGCTGCCCGGCTTGAGCGCGAACTGCAATACACCCGCGAGTCATTGCAGGCCACCGTCGAAGAGCTGGAAACGTCGAATGAGGAACTGAAATCGACGAACGAGGAACTTCAGTCCACAAACGAAGAACTGGAAACGTCGAAAGAGGAAATGCAGTCGCTGAACGAGGAACTGAATACGGTCAACAACCAGATGCAGGGCAAGCTGGACGAGCTGGCGCATGCCAATGACGATCTGCACAACCTGCTGAACAGCTCCGAGATCGCCACGATCTTTCTGGACATGCAGCTTCGCGTGAAACGCTTCACTGATTCGACGCGCAAGGTGGTCAAGGTCATCCCGGCGGATTTGGGCCGCGATGTGGGCGATCTGAAGACGAACCTCGACTACGACTTGCTGGAAGCCGACGCACGGGAGGTGCTGCGGACGTTGGTGCCGAAAGAAGCCGAAGCCCATACCCCCGAGGGCCGGACGTTCCGGCTGCGGATCATGCCCTACCGCACGGTGGACAATGTGATCGATGGCGTGGTGATCACGTTTATCGACACGACGCTGCTGAATGAGGCGCGTGCATTGTCGGAGGGTGTCGTCGAAACCGTTCGCGAGCCGCTGGTGGTGCTGGACGAATTGCGTGTGGTGCAGTGCAACCGAGCGTTCTTTCAGACATTTGATTTGCGCGAGAGTCAGGTTGTGGGCGAACTGATCTATGACGCATCCGGTGGCGCGTGGGACACCCGGAGCTGCGCAAGCTGCTGGAAGAACTGCTTTCCAAAAATACGACGATCGAAAACTTCGAATTCACCCACACGTTTCCTCGGGTTGGCAGCTTGCGATTGTTGCTGAATGCCCGCCGCCTGCGGCGATCGCCCGGTTTGAAGGCGATGGTCCTGCTCGCCGTGGAGATCGGGGCGGACGGCCCGTGATCTCATTAGCTGTTTTGGCGCTAGCCACAATTCCGTTCAAACGTGGAAAAAAACCGGCTAGCGTCCAAACGGTTAGTGGAGTTGCCAGGATTTTTTGCCAGACCAGGATCGAACCAGCACATTTCCGGAGAATTGTCAGATGGGTGGCTGGGGTCGGGTGGTTCAAAGCATCTCAGTCCGGCAGCCGGACACATCTTGGCAAGG